>JABGRQ010000118.1 GCA_018648225.1 Chloroflexota bacterium | reverse complement strand
TATGAAATTATATTCTACGCTTCACAGTTTACTGCTATAATCTCAGACATGATCCCGAAAATCGAAATCAAGGGCATCAGCGAAGGGCTTCTGGCAACCGTCGGCGAAGGCGATTGGACAGAAATCCGCCAGGCATTGCTGGAGCTTATTGTATCGCAAGCCGATTTTTTCAAAGGCGCCAGCCTGACGGTTGATGTTGGCGATCACGAAATCAAAGCCGCCGACTTAGGCAAATTGCGCGATCAAATTTCTGAAAATAACGTTATCCTCCGTGGCCTGATCAGTAAATCGCCTCGTACAGAAGAAAATGCCAAATCATTGGGATTATCAACTCATTTTGAACGCCCCCAACCTGAACGCTCTGGCAAAGCCTTCGATACCAGCGTTGGCGGCGATGAAGCCATTTTTGTGCAACGTACTTTGCGTTCCGGAAATAATATTATCTTTCCGGGCCATGTCGTGATTATTGGCGATGTAAATCCAGGCGCTGAAATTATAGCGGGCGGCAATATTATTATTTGGGGACGGCTACGCGGCACGGTTCATGCAGGCGCATCCGGCGATGAAACTGCGTTGGTCTGCGCCCTGGAACTGGCGCCAATGCAATTAAGGATTGCTGAAACCGTCAGTATCACCCCATCGAGCAAGAAAAAACCCAAACCCGAAGTGGCCAGCCTAAAAGAAGGTCAGGTCGTCGCCGAGGTATGGGACATCCACAAAAGTAAAAAGTAAGGGAATCTTATGGCAGCGAAAGTACTTACAGTCACATCTGGCAAAGGCGGTGTTGGGAAAACCACCATCACAGCCAATCTGGGCGCAGCGCTGGCATCGCACAATCAAAAAGTTGTCTGCATAGATGGTGATATTGGCCTGCGCAACCTGGATGTTGTGCTGGGCCTGGAAAACCGCATCGTCTATGATATTGTTGACGTTGTCGAAGGGCGTTGCAAATTACGACAGGCCATGATCCGCGATAAACGCATTGAAGGGCTTTTTCTGATCCCGGCGGCACAAACCCGCGATAAAACCGCTGTATCCCCTTCAGATATGGTGCGTATTTGCGATGAACTTCGCCCGGATTACGACTGGGTCATCATCGATTCGCCCGCAGGAATCGAGCGCGGTTTCCGCAACGCCCTCGCGCCCGCAGATCGGGTTTTCGTCGTCACCAACCCCGAGGTCTCAGCCGTGCGCGACGCCGACCGTATTATCGGGATCACTGAAGCCGAAGAAAAAGGCCCGGCTCAACTCATCATCAACCGCATAAACCCCGTTATGGTAGACCGCGGCGATATGATTAGCACCACAGATATTGTCGAATTACTGGCGATTGAGTTGATTGGCATCATCCCCGAAGATAGCAATGTAATCGTCAGCACCAACCGCGGCCTTCCGATTGTATTAGACGGAAAATCACAAGCCGGACAAGCCCTGCAAAATATTGCCCGCCGCGTGATGGGCGAAAACGTGCCATTTTTGGATCTGAACGATCAGGGCGGATTCTTCAAACAAATTGGGAAGTTATTCTCAGCGGGAGGCAGAAATGAGTAATTTCATGGCCCGCCTCGCGGGACGGAATCGCAAAAGCGCCAATCAGGCCAAAGAACGCTTGCAATTGGTGCTGATCCATGATCGCACCAACCTTTCGAGCAGCGTGCTGGAAACCATCAAAGATGAAATTATTGAAGTTCTCTCGCGCCATATCGATATTGAAACCGATACGGTAAGCGTAGAAATCAACAATGATGGCCGCCAACAACGCCTGCTTGCCGATATTCCCATATTAGGCGCAAAACGCAAACGTTAACAACGCAATTCTGTCAAAAGGGGTATTATGGGGCTACGCCCTAGAATACCCCTTTTGACAGTTTTTTATTATGCAAAATATATCCTGGCGACATTTCGATTTCTGGCTTCTGGGCGCAGTGGCGTTGCTGACTCTTTTTGGCATCGTCATGATCCGCTCGGCAATTGCCGGAAATATCGAGTTGGTTGAAGCCAATACCGTACAGAAACAAGTCATATTTGCCGTCGCGGGATTCATCGTGATTGGCATTATGTCGGTAGTCGATTACAAACTGCTGGCCGCCTTGAGCAACCCGCTCTATTTTGGTACCATTTTTGTGCTGGCAGCCCTCAACCTGGTCGGTGGCGCGCTGTTCGGATCAGCACGCTGGTTTGTTCTCGGCCCTATTCTGATCCAGCCCTCCGAGATCGCCAAAATCATCATGATTATCGTCCTGGCCGATTTTTTTGCCCGAAACCAACACAAACTCGCCGATTTCCGCTGGGTCATTCGTAGCCTTTTGGTCACCATCGGGTTGGCAATGTGGATCTTGTTGCAGCCCGACTTGAGCACGTCCATTGTGATTTTCGTGATCTGGTTCGCACTGGTATGGGCCGCCGGTTTGGAATTAAAACACCTGCTGATTGCCAGCGGTGTTGGTGGGCTTTTCATGGGTATCAGCATCCCGCTATTGCTCATCACCTATAATCCTGAAAACACAACCGGATTGATCAAACCTTACCAGGTCGGGCGTATCATCAACTTTTTGTTCCCGGCTGCGGATGCCACCCACGGCGATCTCTACAATGTGCAGCAGGCGCTGATCGCCATCGGCTCCGGGGGTTGGCTGGGCAAAGGCTACGAAGCTGGCACGCAAAGCCAGTTGCGCTTCCTGAAAGTGCGCCACTCTGATTTTATTTTTTCAGCCCTGGCAGAGGAGTTTGGCCTGATTGGCACGTTGGTTGTCATGGGGTTATTGCTTTTCATCATTGTCCGTTGTTTGCGCGCGGCCCGCCTGTCCAGCGATACCTTCGGGGCGCTAATCGCCTATGGTGTAGCAACCGTTCTGGCTTTCCAGGCTATGATCAACATCGGCATGAATCTCTCGCTGCTACCGGTCACAGGGCTGCCGCTGCCCTTCGTCAGCTATGGGGGGAGTTCTTTGCTATCCACGCTACTGGGCATCGGATTGGTGGAATCTGTCATTTTGCGGCACAAAGCTCTCGATTTCTGATAAAATCTCTCCCCGAATCTGGAACAAACCATAGATCACTGAGGCAACAATGACATTAAAGACACAACCGGCCCGCGTGCGCTTCGCGCCTTCTCCTACGGGACGCACACATCTAGGCAGCGGGCGTACAGCCCTCTATAATTACTTACTGGCTCGTCAAACCGGCGGTCAGTTTATTTTGCGGATTGAAGACACCGACCAAAAACGCTACGTCTCCGGGGCAGAGGAAGAATTAATGGAAGGGCTGCGCTGGCTGGGGTTGAGTTGGGACGAGGGCCCAGACATGGGCGGCCCCCGCGGGCCGTACCGCCAAACCGAGCGCAGGGAGATATACCAAAATTACGCCCGTGAACTGATCGAAAGCGGACACGCCTATTATTGCTTCTGCCCCACGCCGAAGGCGGACGACGCCAACAGCGCGCCTGAACAGCGCCAGCAACACCGCGATATCTGCCTCAGCCGCGAATTGCCTATCGCTGAAGCGGATAGCCGCATTGCAGCGGGCGAGGCACATACTATCCGCTTCAAGATGCCGCGCGACGGCAATATCACCGTCACCGATGCCCTGCGCGGCAACATCACAGTTGAAAACAGCACACTGGACGATTATGTGCTCGTAAAATCGGATGGCCTGCCAGTGTACCACCTGGCCGTGGTGATTGACGATCATCTCATGGAAATCACGCACGCCATCCGCACATCGGAATGGCTACCCACTTTCCCGCTGCACGGCCATATTTATTACGCCTTCGGTTGGGAACAACCCGTATGGATACACCCATCAATCTTCCTGAAGCCCGATGGCAAAGGCAAAATGAGCAAGCGCGACACCGATGCTTTGCTTGAAGAAGGGAAATCCATCTTTTTGGGTGATTTCGATAAAATGGGCTATCTGCCCGAAGCCGTTATCAATTGGGCCGCGCTGATCGGTTGGAGCTACGACGACAAGACCGAGTTCTTCACACTTGAAGATTTGGTCGAGAAATTCAGCGTTGAAAAACTAAACCCCTCCCCGGCGGCGATCAATTTCAGCAAACTCGATCATTTCAACGGGCTGCATATCCGCGCGTTGAGTGTTGATGATCTGGCCGAGCGCATCCGGCCTTTCTTTGTACAAGCAGGGTATCAGATCAATGATGACGAGAAATTACGTCAGGTTGCCGAAGTGTTACAGATACGCCTGGGAAATCTGGCAGAAGCTCCCGAAAAGGGGGGATTCTTCTTCAACGATGAAATCCACCCCGAGCCAGAATCGCTCGTCGGCAAAAAAATGACTGCCAGCGAATCACTTGCGATGGCGCGCCACATCCAGACGTTAATCCAATCCCTGCCCGATTTCAGCGAAGAAACAGC
Source organism: Chloroflexota bacterium (assembly GCA_018648225.1). Taxonomy (NCBI): domain Bacteria; kingdom Bacillati; phylum Chloroflexota; species Chloroflexota bacterium. Next base: position 17,798 of record JABGRQ010000118.1, on the reverse strand, counting down.
TAACCAGCCTTTACGCGATCTGGCGACAGAATTGGGCTTAAAAGCCGGACACGTATTCGGCTTCTTACGCAACGCCCTTACTGCCCAACAGGTCAGTCCGCCGGTTTTTGAAACCATGACCATCATCGGACGTAAAAAAGTCCTTGAACGCATTAACAACGCCATCGCCACACTGGAAGAATTGGCACTCAATTCGCCCTGAGTGTTTGACGAATAATATTGGCAGTGGTAAAATCTCGCTCGCAGTGGGGGCTCGTCTAACGGTAGGACAGCGGTCTCTGGAACCGTCAATTGGGGTTCGAATCCCTGGCCCCCAGCACGCAAAAACACCCCGGAACTCCGGGGTGTTTTTATTTACAACGTCGCCATACTACAAGAAAAACCCCTGATCCCGTAGAATACCATCAAAAGCCTGACGTGCATCGGCAATTGCCTTCAAGCGCCAGTTTTTTTCGAGTGGAGAGAATAATGCGCTAAAATCAGCTTTGGCGCGCCGTACGACAGCTTCATTTGTCGCTGCATGCCAGTGTACCTGATTCTCGAAAATCATCGCCCACAAACTGCGAATCGCAGCGGGAAGCGACATGCCCAAAGTACCGAATTCAAAAGCCGTGGCAAAAAGCGTCTTCTCTGGAAACTCGGTCTGCACGAGTTCATAAATCCAATCGATCATATCACCCTGAATGGCATAAAACTCCTCGGGATTGGCTGTGACCACTTCGGGGTAATTGAAGGCTGCTTCCAATTCTGTGGAGGCACGTCGCTCCGCTGGAGAGTTGACCAAACTCATCTGGTAGCGCGGGCCGTAGCCGGTGTGCATATCCAGATGCAAAAGCTGCGCATAGGGCTGCACAGTTTTTCGATACAAATCCATCATCACCCTGGTTTCTTCTTCAATCTTCTTGCCGCCAAAATAAAGTCCCTGGGGAAATTCGTATTGTCCCATCAACATCCCAGAGTGCAAGGCCGATTGTCCCGGCGAAAACATGATCTTGATAAGTTTGGACAGGAAATCCAATTTCGAGCGGAGGGATTTCTGCGGATTTAGAAAGGGATGCAACAGTCTGTACTCCGGGTTGGCAGCCGGGGTGAAGGTTTTCCCATCCCCAAGAAAGTTGCGATTCAAATCCACGTTATTAGAATTTACGCGGCGGTTGTGTTGCATCCCCCATGGATTGATGGCATGGACCAACAACAAACCGGTATCCTGGAGATTCAGCCGGAGGAGGTATTCTTCAACAAAAACCTGCATCATCGCCGCGCCAACGGTCCCCTCTGCGCCGTGCTCGCCAGTAGTGATGATGAGTAGTTTTTCGGGCTGCTCCGTAACATTGGCCCGAATCCAATCTATCGTCAGGTCGGGGTGTTCGGCCAAGGCGTGGTGGTGCAATTCGGCATTCGGCCAGTACGCTTGCACGCGGGCGAGTTGGCTGCGGAAGCGTTCACGTGAAACAATGTAGTTTTTGGGAAATAAGTTGAGAAGCGCTGTATTCACTTTTGTTTTTCCTTACTGCATGAAGAGAGCCTCATAGTTTCTCTCAACCTTTAGGGAATCTCATTTTCAAGCAGAATTTACTATTTCGCTAAAACGGCCCGTAACCTATCGCCACGCCAAGGGCCAGAAAAGCCACTGTCACCAGAATAACCACACCCCATAAAGGCAGCGTCCATTTGAGCCACTTGGGGTAACTCACCACCGTTAACCCCAAAATAATTAGCAAGAGCGGGTTGGTAGGATATACCAGATTGGAGAAACCATCGCCGAAGCAATATGCCGTGACAGTAACCTGCCGCGTCACACCGACCAGATCGGCAAGGGGCAGCAGGATGGGCATCATCAAAAAAGCTTTGGCCGAACCCGAAGCTACAAAAAATTCGATCAGCAATGCCAGGAAATATATAATCACCGCCGAAACGAAGGGGCTGGCCTGCGAGAAGGGCTGCGCCGCGCTATGCAGGATGGTATCCATAATACCGCCCGACACGACAATATGCTTGATACTGACCGCCATCAGGATCAGAAGAATCCCCGGGGCGATACCAGAAACACCTTCCCACAAGGCTTTGAACACCGCTTTCTTCTCGCCACCAGCCAACATCCCGGCACCAATTCCCCCAATCAAGAAGAAAATCCCCACCAGGGGCAAAGCATAATCCGAAACCGCAGGGATGAAGGGGCCACCGATCAGCACAAAGAGAATCAGCGCAAGAAAAACTGAGAACCAGCCCATTGCACGTCCCAAATGCGGGCTGGATTGGGCAATCGCTTCCAGATCGAGAGCAGCATATTTGGCGCGTTCGGCTTGATCTTCATCATGTACCAAGGAAGTTTCGGGATTGCGCTCGATCTTTTTGGCGTAGCGAACAAGAAATATCGCAAAGACGGCGTAGATGGCAAGGAAAATCGGCACACGGAACCAGGCTCCAGAGAAAAGCGGCAGCCCAGCGATTTTTTGGGCGATGCCAATCGTGAAGGGATTGGTAATGGCCGCTGAGAAACCCATATTGGTCGCCAACACGCTCATCCCCAACCCAACCAGCGCGTCCCAACCAAGATAATAGGAGAGCGCCAGCATCAATGGAACCAGCGGGACGATTTCTTCGAGGATGCCAAAGAAAGCCCCCAACAGCATGAAGAAAAATGAGATCACCAACAAGAGCAGGTATTTCTTGCCGCCAAAGGCGCGCACAATTTTTGCAATACCCGCCTTAAGGATGCCAACCCGATCGAGTACGGCAAAGGCGCCGCCTACCATCAGGATAAAGAAAATAATCACAATAACGATCAGGCCATCCGACCCGCCGAGTACCTCCACAGGAGCGGTGAACCAGCGCCAGATTGGGTAGTCAGGCTGCTCGACAAACTGAAAGGAATCGGCGTTGATCAGCTCGCGCCCACCCTGAGCAATGCGCTCATAGCGCCCTGCCGGAACAATTATCGTGAGCACACCTGCAACCATCATAATGACAAATAGAATAATCACAGACTGGATGAAGGCTTTGGCGCTGATCTGCGCACCGGCTTTGGATTCCATAGTTTACTCCTTCTCACAACACGCGGATTCGTATTTTTAAAGAAAGTGTAGCATAGATTTGTAAGCAATAAAGCCACATTTACCGGGCGTTCATTGTGCATCAAAAAAGGCTGTACGGGAAGCGAAGCTTCCCGTACAGCCTTTTTCTCGGGCTTCTTGCCCACAATCATTTTGGCCTTCGTTCACTGTTGTAGATTATTAATCATCATCGCCTCCATGATCGCCTTCATCTTCGCGCCCGGTGGGGTGGCACTCCATACAATTCGTGTAGTTGTTAATGCCCTCCTCGCGGTGTTTTGAATCGATATTGGCGGGCGTGTGTTCATGACAGCTATAGCAGGTATATGTGTTCAGCGTTGGATCGTGGCAAACCGTGCAGGCGCTGACGCCGCTTTCGCCGTGGTTGAAGGGGAAGGTATGCGACTGGTTGTATTCCGCCGGTGACCAGGCCGTGGTGGTATGGCAATCGGTACAGACGCTGCTAAACAAGCCCTGATGGAAAACCGGGTCGGCATGGCAGGCGACGCACTCTTGCGGCGTACCGGCATAAACGCTATTTTGATGGCAGTCGGCACAGTCCACAGAATTATGTGCACCGGTGAGCGGGAAGGCGGTCAGAGTATGGTCAAAGGTGGCCTGTTCCCAATCTATCGGGGTGTGGCAAGCGGCGCATTCGCTACCATATTGCCCGTTGTGTTCATCATCTTCAGCGTGGCAGGCATAGCAATCTTGCGGAGTGCCCTGATAAACGCCATTCTGATGGCAATCTTCGCAGGCTACGTTGACGTGTTCGCCTTCCAGCGGGAAATTGCTCAGGTTGTGGTCAAAGGTAGCCTGTTTCCAATCTACAGGGGTGTGGCAAGCGGCGCAGTCGCTGCCGTATTGCCCGTTATGTTCGTCATCTTCGGCATGGCAGGCATAGCAATCTTGCGGAGTGCCCTCATAGAGATTATTCTGATGACAATCTTCGCAGGCTACGTTGACGTGTTCGCCTTCCAGCGGGAAGTTGGTTTGGGCGTGGTCAAAGGTGGCCTGTTCCCAATCGGCAGGGGTATGGCAAACTGCACAGTCGAAGCCGAATTCACCGTTGTGTTCGTCTTCGGCGGCGTGGCAGGCGTAGCAATCATGGGGCGCGGCCCGAAATTCGGTCATTGTGCGCACGCCCGGATGGCAGCCGCCGCAAGTACCGGAGGCATGTTCCCCTTCCAACACGAAGAACTGGTTGTGGTCGAAATCGGCTCCATAGGTATCAATACCGTCATGGCAATCCAGGCATTCTTGCCCAAAAGCAGCCACATGGAATTGGGTAAAATCCGCATCGAGGGAAGCATGACACTCTTCGCAGGCTGCCAACCCAAATACCGCCACGCCGTCCTGGTGACAATCCGCACAGGCAAAGGGCGTGCCATCGGCAAATTGGGCATGGCCTTCCAGCGAGAATCCCACCACTTCATGCGGAAAATTCTCCGTCTGTATGACAGTCATTATCGCATCGGGGCCATTATGTTCGGTGTGGCAGGCATAACAGGCAGCGCCTTGTTCGGCCATCAGGACACCGTGCAAACTTTGGAAATCGGAAATTTCAGTGGTGATATTGATATGACATTCCAGGCATCGATCGGACATGACAGTGCGCAGCCAGGGGGCGGTGTGGCAAGCGCCACAATCGTATTTTAACTCAGCATGAGAGCGGACTCCGCCTAACGGGGCTGCGGCAACCTGGGCGTTCAACTCCCCTGGGCTGAACATGGCGCCCCCCTGGGCAAATATAAGACTGCCAAGAACAACCAGTGTAAGGGCGGCAATTAGCAGACCACTAAACGAAAGACAGCCAAGCGGTTTTTCCACAGGATTCTCCAGTTAACGCAGCAAGGTGGCGTAGTAGAGCGCTCCGCCGATATGCACAAAAGCTGAAATAAATAACGCGATGCCAATCGGGATATGCAGCGCATGCCACAAGGCCAGCATACGGCGGGCAATAGCAACGGTTTCGATTTGACGACGCAACGCATTGCGTTTTTTAAATACTTTTTGCAATTGTTCGGCCTGGGCGCGGGCTGCGCTGCCAAGACGACGCTTTTCGCTCCGCCATTGCCGACGATAGCTCCATTCAAAAAAAATATTCCCTAAAAAGGTCAAAAAGGGCGCACTGGAGGTTTGGGGCAGCGCATTCAGCCGCTGGGCCAATTCGCGCGTGGATTGATCGCCCGCCGAAGTTATACGCTGCAATTGATTCTCCAGCGCCTGAATTTGCTGAGAAAGTTGCTGAGCTTCGATTTCGATGCCATCGGGCGTGCGTGGAATAGCAGTATAGATATAACGGCCAATGATTCCACTGAAGACGATAATAAGCGTAAACAGGGTCACAATGCCTGCCAGCCCGTTGAATTTCCATGAGGTGTGCAGCAACACCATAAAGGGGCCGACCAGTCCGGTGAAAATATGAAAACGCAGCCAGGCGGCCATGCGTCCCCAGCGGGCGCTGCGGCTGCGCTTGCGCCAGGAGTAAAGCGTTTCTGTCAGCAGCATCAGGATAAAGCCCAAAATGCCCAAGGCATGACCAAAAAATCCGCTGGCCGAGGGGATTGAACGCTCAAAGCTCATCACAAATAAATAAAGCAGGGTAATCAGCAGCATGGCAATCAGCGCCAGCCAGAGTTCGCGGTTACTGCGTTGCATGGTCTTTTCTCCAGATCGTCCAAAAATCGAGCAGGGTTTCAGAAAGGTTGGCCTGCGGGTTCAGCAAGTCGTCACGGATGGCGGTAATATCGGCTTTATTGGCGATAAGGTGCTGCAAGGGGCGCGAGAGGGTTTGATCGCCGATAACTACAGCCCCAATCAGATATTGACTGCCAACCATCACGCGCATCCGGTTGACATCAAACCCTTTTTGAGCGGCAATGGCGGCAGGTAATTGCCGCCAGGTTTCGCTATCGCCGCGGGCAATACCGATCAGATCATCATCTTCGCCGCTGCCGACAGCGCCAATAATTGTGGTGGTTAGTCCCGCCAGGCGGGTGACATTGAAGGGAGCTGATTTTTGATACAGGATTTGCCCCCCGGCCATATTCAACCCGGCGATATGCCCCTGCTGGCGGGCAGGCCCCCACAAACTATCAATATTATAGCGGCCCGTTAACGGATCAAATACCTGGGCAACATCCCCCGCCGTGTAAATATCGGGTTGGCTGGTTTGCAGGAATTGATTGACGAGAATACCGCGTTCCACGCGCAGCCCAATGGCGGCAGCCAGTTCAATGCGCGGGCGGATGCCCACGGCGATGGCTACGATCTGACAGGGAATTTTGCGGCCATCTTGCGTGAGCACACCCACAACGCGGCCGCGCTTGCCGATGATCTGCGTGGCCTCGGTGTGATAGTGAATTTGCACACCTTCTTCACGCAAGCGATCTTCTATAATATGCGATTCTTCCTCGTCCAACACATTACTCCAGTAGCGTGCGCGGCGCAAGAAGTAGTGCACACTCACCTTGCGGGCAGCCAGCCCTTCCACGATCTCCAGGGCTGTAATGCCACCACCGATGACGACTGCCGAACGCGCTTTGCGTGCCAATTTGATAATATGGCGGGTATCGGGTAAATTATCCAGCTTGACCACACCTTCCAGATCGTTCCCGGGGAGTTTCGGCCAGGCCGCACTGGCACCCGTGGCGATGAGTAAACGATCATAGGGTAGGTTTTGCCCGTTGGCAAGTTGAATCCGATGTGCATCCGGGTCAATTTGAGCAGCGCGGCCATGCACAATGCCAATATTGAGTTTTTTTAATTCGTCGCGCTGAATTGGAAACAGGCCAGTTTCGGGGAGTTCTTTAGTCAGGTAATAGGCCAGGCCGGGACGTGAGTAATACAAGTCTGGCTCGTTGCCGATCAACGTGATGGAGGCTTGTGGTAATTTCTGGCGAATAGCCTGGGCTGCGGCGATCCCTGCGACACCCGTACCAATGATGACAAAGCGTTGGGTCATGCGTTGCCCCTTTCGTCAAAAAAGCGCGTGACTTCAAAACTCAACACACCACGCGGGCAACGTGCCACACATTCGCCACAGGTCAGGCAGTGGCGATCTTTAACCGGCTCGCCCAGCCAGGCATGCAGGCGCACATTAATTTCAATTGGGCAGTGAAACGAGCAGATGCCGCATTGCACACAGCGCGCCGTTTCAGGGACAACATAGCCTTTGGCCAAAGCCTGATGACGCGTACTCTCGTGATGAAACAAACCTTTAAGTCTCAATCTGCTTTCCTTTTCTAATTTTTGAGACATCTATAAGTGCAGAAAAAACTGAAGATGAGGATGTGCTACTTTTGTCGCACATCCTCATTTCCAGTCAATGTTATAGCGCATTTAGTTTATAACAGATTTCTTCAATTCTGGGACGACATGCAGAAAAACTACTAATCATCATCGTCATCGCCGTCATGACTATCGCCACCACCGTCATGATCGTCACCACCGTCATGATCGTCACCCTCAGCATCATCCCAATCGCTGGTGTTATGACACTGAGAGCATTGGGCGCTGGTGGAAGGATGGTCGTGGCCCGGCGCACTGTGGCAAGCCCGGCAATCCGAAGCGCCAGAGTGATTGAAGTTCCAATTATTACTATTATGACACTGGGAACATTGTCCACCGTAGTGCCCACCTGGAGGTGTATGGCACGACTGACAATCCGTAAAACCGGCATGGCTGAACGATGCATTACGCCAGGCGGTATTGGGGTTGTGGCAGCTCGAACATGCACCTCCATAGTGGTTGGCAGGCGCGCTGTGGCACGACTGACAATCGGTAAAACCGGCATGGTTGAAAGTTGCATTGCTCCAGGCCGTATTGGGGTTGTGGCAGCTTGAACACGCACCGCCATAGTGATTGGCGGGCGCGCTGTGACACGACTGACAATCGGTAAAACCGGCATGATTGAAGGTCGCATTGCTCCAGGCCGTATTGGGGTTGTGGCAACTTGAACACTGACCGGGGTAATGATTGGCCGGAGCGCTGTGACACGACTGACAATCGGTAAAACCGGCATGGTTGAAGGTCGCATTGCTCCAGGCTATATCTGGGTTGTGGCAATTGGAACACTGACCGGGGTAATGATTGGCCGGAGCGCTGTGGCATGTCTGACAATCTGTAAAACCGGCATGATTGAATGAAACATTCCCCCAGCCGCCGCTGGTGCTGTGGCAATTGGAACACTGGCCGGGGTAATGATTGGCAGGTGCCTCTGCACTATGACAACTGGCGCAATCGGTAGCGCCCGCAACAGTATGATCAAAAATTGCGTCTTGCCAGTTAGTGGGAGTATGGCAGCCAGCACAATCACCCAGATAATGATCTGGAGGTGTCACATCCGCATGGCAGGCTTCACAAGTTGCTGCTGTACCCTGGTAATTACCATTGGTATGGCAAGCCTCGCAATCTGTTACCGCATGGGCGCCCTCAAGCGGGAAGAAGGCATGTTCATCGCCAGGGCTACCCGCGGGGAAAGGCACAGCCATTGGGTCAAGCGCCTGATTGTCTGCACCAGATAGAGAATTCGCCTGGCCTTGATTTTGTGGCCCCGCGGGATTCAAGCTGATAATCTGATTAAAATCTTCATCACTGAACGTGGAATCGGCGATCAGGGTTTGGAACGTACGCACTTTGGCATACGCGGCAAAGAGAGCAGATTGCTCTTCAACGGAGACAGGCGTCAGATTAGCTACCACCCGTTCCGATTGTTCCAGTAACGAGAGCAAACGCGGTTGGAGAGCCTGGAAACCACTCGAAGTTGTGCGGGCAGTAAACCGGGCAACTTGTGTGACCGAATCACCAAAGTATTGCACGGCCACAGCTTGTTGAGGGGTTCCAGCCTGTGCTTCCACATCGGCCAGGCGGCGTTCCAGCAAATCGATAAACCAGATGGCACGCTGATCGGCAGTAGGGCGAAAGAATGCCTGCTGCTCTACGTAGTGCTGCATCGGGAAAAGGACATCCCCTGGAGAAAACGGCCCCGCCTCGGCCAGGGCCACGCCTGCCGTCGTTCCCAGAGTCACTAACAAACTTACCAGTAATATGCTAATTACCAAAATTTTTCGCATTGGGTCGCCTCGTCAATCCATTATTCTGTTTTCGTACCCGCGGGATGGCAATCGAAGCAGGCATTAAGTTCCGGGGCTGTGATACCTTCTTTTGCATGGGTTTCAGTAATCGCAGCGGATTGGTGATCGTGACATTCGTAACAAGTGTATGCTGTGTAAGCGGCTGTATGGCAAACTTCACAGGCCAATGGCTGCTCCGCACCATGCTCCAGCGGGAAATTATGCCGGGTCATGCGCGCGGGCGTCCATGCGACGCTGGTGTGGCAGTTCTGGCATTGCAACCCAAACCAACCGGCATGTATGTCGGGTTCCGCGTGGCATTGGGCACATTCGGATGGCGTTTCACGGAAATTCTGGTTTTCGTGGCATTGCTGGCAATCCGCGTTGGCATGTTGCCCGTCCAGCATAAAATGCTGATTATGGTCAAAATTGCTGTAGCGGTCTACTCCATCGTGACACTCGAGGCAAGCATTACCAAACAGGTTTTGATGTTCGTTCATAAAAACCACATCCTGTTGAGCATGACATTGCGTGCAGGTATCCAGAGAAAAATCTTCCACGCCTTGCGGATGGCAACCCTGGCATGTCAGGACGCTGCCATCTAAATTTTCGCGGTGAAGATTGAGACTAAACGAAGTATTTAATGCATGGTCAAAAGGTTCGCCATCAATAATCGCGGGGTTCCAAGACAGCGTAGTATGACAGCCTGAGCAATCGGCATCAAACAGGCCGCGGTGCGCGTCTGGTTCAACATGGCAGGCCGCGCATTCAGCAGACACATCGGTGAACTGTCCAGCAACATGGCAGGCCGCACAACGAATCTGTGCGTGCTGCCCATCGAGCGGCAAATTGGTCGCGCGGTGATTGAAGCCTGTCATGGAATCTTTGCCATCATGGCAGGCCAAACAATCAGGCCCAAAATCGATTTCATGCTCGCGCATAAAATCTGGAGCATGGTTGGCGTGACATTCCAGACAAGTTTCGTGCAAAAAGCGAAAATCGCTACCCATTGGATGGCACGCGCTACATTCCAACAGCACAGCATCATAATCAAATTGATGCCAATCCAGGCTGAAATTGGTCTGCGTGTGGTTAAAGTGCATGAGCGCGTTTTGCGTTGGATCAAACTCACGGCCACGATGTTCGCCATGACAGTTCGCGCAATCTTCAGCAGTGTCGATTCTGGCATGTGTGCCTTGAGCCTGGGCAAGCTGCTCGCCAATATTGGTGTGGCACTCCATGCAAAGCTCAAACTGACGGGTTTTAAGCGGCAGATGGCATAGCTGACACTCGCGCTCAAACTCTGCGTGCGTCCGAAAACCACCCAACACCACATCAGGCTGTGATTTCGCGCTGACCGCGCCCGGAGAAAACATTAAATTACCCTGCCACATAAATAGCACACCCAGAAACAACAATAATATAAATGATATGATCAGGCTTAACGGTGAAAAATGGGTATTATCTCTCATCTAGGCTTAATTCTAGTAATCTATTGCAAAATGATGGTTAAAATTGATGCGCTGCCAGTTTAAGGTTTGATTAAGAACCTAACACCAGGCTAACAGTTTTAAGCTATACTTGTAAAACTCAAGCTTTCATCGCTTGGAAAAAGAATTACACGAAAGCAATAGCTGTGACACGCATACTGATTGTTGACGACGACGAACTGATTGCCGATTCGCTGAGTTATAGCCTTAGATTAGAAGGCTACGAAACTCGCAGTGTGGGACTCGGCGCGCAAGCGCTGGATGCCCTCTCCGCATTCTCGCCGGATTTGGTTGTGCTGGATCTGAACTTGCCGGATATTAATGGCATGGAAGTTTGCCGTCAGATGCGGATTCGCGGCACAATTCCTGTGATTATGCTCACTGCCCGCGATGATGAAATTGACCGTGTGATGGGGTTGGAGGTCGGGGCTGATGATTATCTCACCAAGCCCTTCGCGTTCCGCGAACTTTTGGCGCGTATCCGGGCATTACTGCGGCGTGTTCAATTCGACCAGCAAGAACAAACGCCATCTTTGATCAATATTGGAGCAATTACCCTGGATATAAAAGGACGTCGCATTCTCCGCTACAATAACGAGATTGAAGTTTCTGCGCGCGAATTTGACTTGCTGGAATTGTTAATGCAAAATGCAGGAACAGCACTCAGCCGCGAACAATTACTGGATCAGGTTTGGGGGCAAGACTGGGTTGGGGACCATCGCACCCTCAATGTTCACGTCCGTTGGCTGCGCGTCAAATTGGAGGAGGACCCGGCCAGTCCTCTCCTCATCCAAACTGTGCGCGGGTATGGCTATCGTTTTGCCGGACCAGAAGAATTGCGCTGATATGTTCCACACACTCAACACGCGCCTGATATTTTCACACCTGGCCGTGGCATTGGTCAGCGTGATTCTGGTATACGCCTTCGCCGGAAGAGCTATCTTTCAGGCTGCCGAACAACAGGCCGAAAATCGTCTGGAAGACCTGGCCTTTGCCACCAGCAACGCGCTGGAAGAACCCATGCATGAATTTCTGGAAGGGGAAGTTTCGCTTAACAGCGTGCAAGTTGCCGTGGCGCATTGGCTGGCAGACGAACCCGAACTGCATTACACCGTATATTTGCCCGGTGGAACCCCAATTGTTGATAATGTGGATGCTGCACCCGCGAAGGCCAGCGCGGATTCTGCCCCCGAAGTTTTGCTTGCACTTCAAGATGGTATCGGCGAAGGACATACAATCCGCTACAACAAATTTGGCGATGAGATGTTCTATGTGGCTGTACGCATTGAACACGAAGATGAGTTGCTCGGTTTACTACGCCTGGGGGTTCCGGCTCAAAATGTTTTCGCCCCCGCCCGAGGATCGGTCAGCGCTTTATTTCTATTTATGCTGTTGGTTGTCGTAAGTGTTGGAATCGCCGGTTGGCTTTTGGGGCGTACGATTGCGTCGCCGGTAGACAAACTGACACGCGCCGCGCATCAACTCTCTGCCGGAGATTTAAGTGTGCGCACCACCCCTGCCGGGCCGCACGAACTGCAGCAACTCGCGGAAACTTTCAATAGCATGGCCGGTCGACTGGAGCAAAATATCAATCAGCTGCGCGCTTTTGTTGCCAACGCCAGTCATGAATTGCGTACACCACTGACCGCCATTCGATTACGCGTTGAAGCTCTGCAAGCTGGTGCTACACAAGACCCCCAAGTATCCCAGCGCTTTTTGGCAGAAATGGAAAGCGAAATCGACCGCCTGACCAATATGGTCAACGATCTTTTAGATCTTTCGCGCATCGAAGCAGGCATGGATACCGAACGATACGAGTGGGTAGATTTAGTGATCTTAGCCCAGGAAACCAGCGATATTTTCTGCGTGCGAGCGCAAAAAAAGAGCATTCTCTTAGAACAAGAACATACAGTAGATATTTCCCGCATCTGGGGGCATGAGGATCAACTCCGCCGAGCGGTAGATAACCTGGTTGCCAACGCGCTGGAATATACACCCGCAGGGGGGCGTGTACAAATTAGCTTACACCCAACACAGGATCAACAGGAGGTGCAATTAGCGATCTCTGATACTGGCCCTGGCATTGCAGAAAAATATCTACCCCATATCTTTGATCGTTTCTTCCGTATTAGCGGTACAGATACACGCCAAGAGACACGCAGCACCGGTCTAGGTTTAGCCATCGTAAAATCCATTATTGAGGCCCATAGGGGACGCATCACTGTACATAGCGAAATGGGGAAGGGCACAACCTTCACAATCACACTCCCATATCGACGCAACGTCACCCCCAGGAACCAGCATGGATATTCAACTTGAAATCTGTCCATATAAGAATTACATTTACGCCAAACACAACTATTTACAGCTTGATTTCCAGACAGCCGTTGGGATTATGAAAAAAATCGCCCTGGCCTGCCAGGAACATCAACTCGACAAAGTTTTGATTGATGCACAAAACTTTGTGCGCGAAGGCAGTACGCTCGATTTTTATAAATTTTCAGTTTTTTTATTGGAAATCGGTCTGGCCAGAACCAGAATTGCTGTTGTGCCGAATCGTTCCAGTATGATCAACGAAGATACAGAATTCATGGAAACGGTTGCTGTGAACCGTGGGGCAAATTTCCGCTTTTTTCCCACCCTGGAAGAAGCGTATACCTGGCTTGAAGTTGATAATCGTTAGATATTGGGCTGGCTTTTGGGAACTGCCGTGAGAAACCCCACATTTAGGGGTGTAGGGCGTGCTCCGCACGCCCTACACCCCTAAATGTGGGCAACTACCACCGAGATTCCCAGAGATCCGTTAGCTGTTTTTTACGGTTTTCAAAGTAAAACCAACCCCAACCATTCCGGCTCCAGAGTGTACGGACAAACCGGCAGTCAAATTGGCGATGAGAATATCATCGGGGCAGTTGATTCTCTCTCTGAGTAAGATAGCCAGTTCTTCGGCCTGTTCGTGCGCCGCCACATGCACAAGTCCCATGCGCTCAATTTCACGATCGCCAACAGCTTCAGATGTTAACTCGATAACACGCGCCCAGGCTTTTTTGCGGGTACGCACTTTTTCGAGCATGTCCAGCTTCCCATCTTGAATCGTGAGCACCGGCTTGATATTGAGAATATTTGCCATCCCCGCCGCCAGATGCCCTACCCGGCCACTCATCGCCAAATACTTTAATGTAGCCAAGGCCGCGTAAAATCCAGAATCGGTTTCAAGGCGCATAGCTCCAGCAATAATTTCATCCCGGCTTGCACCGGCCTGGGCCAGCTCAGCAGCCTTGAGTACGATAAAGCCTTGCCCCAGGCTTAAGCTGCGCGAGTCTACGACGGTAATTGTTTTTTCGGGAAGCATGTCTTTCGCGGTAAGAGCAGCCGCATAGGTAGCGCTGATTTCACCACTAACTGTAAAACAAATCACTTCGTCAGCCCCCGCGGCAAAGGCGGCCTGATAGGCTTCCAGAAATTGCCCTGGCGAAGGCGCAGATGTAGTGGGCAGTTGGCCTTCGCGGTCAATGCGCTCAAAAAGTTGCACATCATCAATATCAATTTCGGTTTTAAAAATTTCTTCGCCAAAAAGGATATTGATAGGCACTTGCTGAATGTGATACTGCGCTGCCAGATCAAATGGCAGGCTACAATCAGTATCGGTAATAATGGCAAATTTGGTCATGATTCCTCCAAAAAATAATTATCTAGCTTGTAAAAAATTTTCTATCTCGCTCAACTCTTCGGCGCTCAAAACCCAATCGGCAGCCCTGGCATTGCTGATCACATGCTCCACTTTGGTGGCCCCTGAAATCACCGAACACACAGCCGATTGCGCCAACAGCCAGGCTTCCGCCAATTCATACAAGACTCGGCCGCGTTCGGCTGCCCATTGTTCCAATTTTTCGATCACAGTAAAATTTTTGTCGGTCATATAATCTTGCACATACTGACTGGATTCGCCACGCGAGCCAGAAGGCGCCGATTGGCCGCGGCGATATTTTCCTGTCAGAAACCCCCCCGCCAAAGGGAAGTAGGGTACAAAGCCCACCCCGTCCGCAGCGCAAAAAGGCAGAACTTCCGTTTCAACGCCACGTTCCAGCAAATGGTAGTGAGATTGCAAGGCGACGAAACGATTCCAGCCCTTAATATCTGCCAGCAGATTGGCGCGCGCCAATTGCCAGGAGGCAAAATTGGAAGCCCCAAGATAGCGCACTTTCCCCTGGCGGATCAAATCATCGAGGGCGCGCAGCGTTTCTTGTATCGGGGTGGATTCATCCCAACGGTGAATATAATATAAATCGATGTGGTCGCTCTGCAAACGAGAAAGACTGGCCTCCACCGCGTTCATGATATGGTAACGGGAGGCGCCTTTATCATTGGGGCCCTCGCCTGTTGGAAAGAAAACCTTTGTTGCCAAAACAACCTGATCCCAACGACCTTTGAGGGTCTCCCCCAATGTGCGCTCGGATTCACCGTTGGTATACATATCCGCGGTATCAATAAAATTAATCCCGGCATCCAAAGCCGCCGCAATAATTTCATTTACTTGCGCTTGCGGCACAGCATCCGACCCAAACCGATTTGTTCCCAACCCAATTGTAGAAACGCTTACCCCAGAATTACCTAACTGACGATATTCCATAAAAATGCTCCTGTGTTATTGCATTAAACCAAAAAGCAACCCATTCGTTGCGATTTGAAAAACAGAAAAGGTATGTGAGGTGTCAGGTTCCTTCACATACCTTTCCAGTACGAGCTTATTTTACGGCTCAAACCCTGTTAAACAAAATCACCCATCAAGCGCATGGGTACTACGGTTGCGCCGATGATGCCCGGCCCGGTATGCACACCCAAGACAGGCGAAATACGCAGAGTTTCCAATTTGGCAATATCCAGACGCGCTTTCAACATCTCGGTAAACTCGTCGGCTTTTTCGGCAAACTGGCCGTGGAGTACCGATACCCACACCGGTGAATCATCCTGGTACATCTCGGCCAGATGATCAACCATCATGGTCATTGTTTTTTTCAAGGTTCGTCCTTTATTTACCGTGCTGTATTTGCCATCCGTGCGATCTACACGGATAACCGGCTTGATATTCAACAAAGAACTGGCCAAGGCCTGCACGCGGCCAATCCGCCCACCGTGCGCCAAATATTCAAGCGTATCAAGCGTATAGATCACCTCTGCATTCTGACGGATATGTTCCATCCGTTCCACGATCGCTTCTTTGGCCCAGCCTGCTTTGGCAGCTAACGCCGCCGCCAAGACCTGAAAACGCTGCGCCCCAGAGAGGGTCATGCTGTCAATGACTGTCACCATCGATTCGGCAGCCTGTTGAGCGCCCAGGCGCGCCGATTGAATTGTGCCACTGAGACCCGAAGAAATGTGAATGGAGAGGATTTCTTCGCCAGTACCCGACAGCGACTGATAAAGTTGCTCAAAAATACCCGGGGCTGGTTGAGCTGTGGTTGGTATCTTCGGCGACATTTCCTCCAGACGAGAGTAAAATTCGTCGGCGGTGATGTCGGCGGAATTGGTTTCGCCTTCGGGAAATTGGATATACAATGGGGCTACAGTGATGCCCAATGCTTCCACTTCACCCCAGGTTAAATCTGCTGCGCAATCGGTTACGATTTTCATGTTTTGATCCTTTCGTTATATGGAGGCTAAGCTGACTCTATTGAAAAAAGGAACTTTACCTGTTTCCTTTTCGCAATAGGAGTCAAATTTTATAAGAAGAGAAAATACCACTATGGTGTGCCCCCAGTTGCAACTGCGCGTGCAACAATTCCGATCAAAAATAGAAATATGGCAGCATATACGAGCATTTCTTTGTTTTCGTCCTGACCCTTGGTATAGAAATAAACTGCGGGGATACCAATGGCCCCCACAACACCGTAGATGATGTGCATCCACCCTCGGGCGGGGATAATTCCTGAAAAACGCATCACAACACCCAATGCGCCTTGAACGAGTATCAACACTTCGGCAATGACAACCGCCCCCCAATAGCTGCCATCTACACCTTGCTTGCGGAAAAATCGCCAAAATCCCCAAACCGCCATTATTAGCATATATAGGAGGACTGTATTTGCCAAACGAGAATGTAAAATGATCAGCATAAATCGCTCTCTTTGTAGCTTGTAGTAATGGTAGCCATATTACCACAAGAGGCAGATTTCGTTAAAGAATTTAGCTAATCTCCTGTCAAGTTGTGGTTTAATAGTTAGACTGAACGGCTTCGGCTACTACCTCCGCTCATCAAAATTAAATAACGGTTTTTCAAATTACTTAATCCGTACAGGAGATCTATTTTGAAATTTAGCCGCCTTCTCTGGATCATTCCGCTGCTCGCGCTGGGCATTTGGGCAATGCTTGCTGAACAGGTTCAGGCCGTTCCAGCCTTGCAAGGTACGCTACCCCCAACGCCGATCCCTGGTTTACCACCTAGCGTAATTGAACCAAAGACGCATTTTCCCGGCGTCATTTTTGGGGTAATAGTAATTGTTATCATTATCATGATAGGGGTCTTGCTGCGCCCACGCAAATAGTTGACAACACACCTTGGCTGAGGTAATCTATCTGCTAAGTTCTCAGATGGGTCCGGCGCGGCGGAAACCTTTGAACCGTGCCAGGTCCGAAAGGAAGCAGCACTAAGGAGGATTTTTCGGGTGCCGCCGGGGTGCCTGTCTGAGAACTTATTTTTTCTCCCAAAGTAGCAAACCCGAAAACAAGCCGTGAGGGGCGCAAAGTACGCAGATTTTTTTGATCGTTTGCAATACGCGGCGAAAGCCTTATTAACGCAATGATGGGCGCTTCCCCCTCGCACCCATCATTTCGCTTAATTATCCCCAATTATGGCAACTGAATAAATTATGTATACTATACTAGAATTCAAGAACAATAAGAATAGACAGCCTGCCTACATGCGTAGGCAAATGTACTAATTTGCCTATATCCGGATTGCTAAATTTCAATCTACTGATACACTTACCGACATTGGGGATTTTCACTGAAAGAAAACAATAGAGGAGGAAAGCATGCCCACTCCACTCAATATTGCCATTCTGGATGACCACCAATCGATCATTGATGGCTATTCGTTCCGTCTTTCCCAGGATAAAGATATAACCACTATGTTTGCACTTTAAGAAAAGAGTGGGCATGATCTACCGAAACCGGGATAA
>JABGRQ010000117.1 GCA_018648225.1 Chloroflexota bacterium | reverse complement strand
CTAGTATAATTACCAGCGAATTCCAGACGCACGAAATTGTATTGAAAATTGCCAAGACTATGCCCATCCCAAGCACCGAAGCCATCTTCATCAAAATCGAAAAAGCGCTCATGGAACTAGCCGCGCGTGAAGACCCTGTTTTTGTGATGCGGATTAAATCCATTTTGCTGACTAATTTGGATCGTGGCCGCCTTCACTATTTCATCGAAGATGATATTTTACGCGTAAGGCTCTATGTGCAAAAGATTGTTGGCAATTATCGACAATTCGCCCCTGACCTGCGAAAATTACAAAACGATCACTGCCCGCAGACATGGACAGCATTACTAAAAAAACTGCAACGGTGGATATTCAACTACCTGGTGCGCAAAGGATTTCAGGCAGATGCTCATACTCAGATGATTGCAGAAGAACTAGCCAACGAAGCTGCCATCCAATTGCTGAACGCCTATTTCCCCTTTGACGCCCACTTTGATGCCTGGGCCCATGTCATCGTTATCAACACCTGCCGCAAATATTTCCGTAGCAAATTGAAAAAATCATCCATACCGGATAATTGGCTGGTTGATATCGAACCGTTGCACAATATGTTGCGCGATGACACATTCACAGAAAAAGAACGTCAAGCTGAATTGCATGAGACCATCCATAAAGCCCTCGCCCAACTTCCGGATGCGCGTCGGGAAGTGATCGAATTAACCTATCTGCAAGGAATTTCGATCAAGGAAGCGGCTGAGCATATGGGAAAAAGTGTCGGCGCGCTGTACAGTTTGCGTTTCTACGCCCTGGAAGATTTGCGCGAGATTTTAGGGCAAACCGGGAATAGTAATGATGACAAACGCTGAGCAAAAATTAAATTCACAGACACCTGAACGAAAATTGCTTGCCGATTTAGTACAGATGAATACAGGACGAGTACCACGGGGAGAAGATGAGATGTTAGCATTATTTGCTGAAGAAGCCCATCGAGGCGTAAATATTGAGGCACAGTATCCTACCTTTTATCGAAAATTGCTCCAAAACGCCGACGTGCGGCAGGCGTTTACTGACTTGCTGGATGCACTTGAACAAGAAGAACAGCTTACCCATCCTTTACCCCAAAAACCTAATATTGACCTAAGGTTTTTAAGAACCCAATCGCCCCGGTCTCACCTGGAATGGTTGGCACCCGAACATTGGCGTATCGGCTGGCAGCACACATTCGAAAAATTATGTCAGATTTTCTCTCCTTCTGAACTAGCCTATCGTTTGGACGCTGTGGCTATCGAAGACCCCTGGTTTACGCTGTTGAGAGAAGATTTTGAGATTGCCCCAATTGTGTATTCGATAGTACTGGATTGTAATCTCGCTACGGGGGCGAATGAAACGCTGACACCTTATTTGAATCTTGCGGTCACGTTGGGAACCGAACAACCGCGCCCGGCATTTCCGCTTCAGGCACGCTTACAGTGGGGAAACTACGACGCGAGCATCACACTGGATGAAGCTGGGCGCGTACGCCTGCCGGATATTCCGTTAGATGCAGCTTTTGATGCGGAGCTTAACCCCATCGAAGTCGATTTTAATTTCACGTTGGAAGCTTTGGCCTGAGCCATGCTTGAGGCCACTTCTGTCGTGCAGGCTTATCTCGATATTACCGAAAAACTGTTCACAGGGGAAATTGATGAAAACGCTCTGCCTACGATTGCCAAAAATCTTCCTGTTCTAAGTGAGAAATCACTATATGCGTTGGGGCAACATGCTGAAAATACTGCTCCAACGCAGCCGCGGCGCGCCTGGGCAATTGCCGCCGTTACCGATGCTGCGGCGCAGGCCCACCCGACCACGCCTTTTATACAAGCCTTGGCGGCCTGGTATTTGGGGCGCGCAGCTAATTATTGGGTACAACCTAAACGTGTAAGCGCTGCCATTGCTCGCGCCCGGAAGGGTTTTGATCAAGCAAGTGAACTCGGTTGGATGGCTGCTTGTGATTGGCAAGCCAACGCCCTGGCATGGACAAAACCCAACGTTGTCGAAGCTGCCGAAATTCTGGAAAAAGCCCTGGAGGGTTTAACCACCGCTGGCATGGATAACTTTGTACCGCATTGCCGCCTGTCGTTGGCTTACGCCCAAATTATGACCGGTCAATATGAAACCGCCGATCAAAATATCCAGGCTAGTGAAGCTTATTTTATAGGCCAGGGGGATACCATCAACCAGGCGCGTTGTTGGTTCCAACAGGCCAGCCGCCTTCGTCGTCAATCCCGTTTCGAGCAGGCAATCGAGTTGCTCGAACAGGCGATGTCCGTCTTCCAACGTGAGAACCTGCAAATCGATATTGCACACACATATGGCCAACTGGGGCTAATCCACCTACTTAGGGCAGATAACCTTTCCAGCGCTGTAGCTTATTTTGAAAGCGCCGCCCAAGTATTCAGAGAACACACTTTAGATTTATTGGAAGCAACCAGTCAATCCATTTTAGGTTCCATCCATGTGCAAAAAGGCCAACTTTCAGTTGCAAATGAGTACTATCAGCAGGCGCGCATCCACATCATCCAGCACGCTGTTCCCGGTTTATTAGCAGATAA
Organism: Chloroflexota bacterium; assembly: GCA_018648225.1. Lineage (NCBI taxonomy): Bacteria > Bacillati > Chloroflexota > Chloroflexota bacterium. The sequence continues at coordinate 4,263 of JABGRQ010000117.1, read as the reverse complement.
CCTCAATGATAGTGGAAAACTAAATGCACGCTTGGGTTTATCTCAAGTTAGTCTTACACAGTATCAACAAGCTGAAGAAATTTATCGTCAACTAGGTCTTTCAATACAAGTTGCCATTGCTGTGTTCAATCAGGGGGAGGTATATGGATACCTTGGTCGGTATCAAGACTCGCTATATTATCTAGAACGGGCGAAGGAGCAGCTAACCAACTCCCAAAATTATCTTCGCCTGGGCACATGTAAACGATATATGGCGGCCACCTGGCTGCGATTAGGCAATTTCACGCAAGCACACCAACATCTGGACCAAGCCATTGAAGATTACGAAACCGTCGGGCAAAAAGCCTATATTTCATCTATCTATCTTTTACGGGCCGACATACTCTTTAAACAAAGTGAATTCATAAAAAGTGTCGAATCACTCGAACAATCGCTGACGATTGCCAATGAACATGCCCTAAAACCTCAGGCGGCTTTAGCACAACGCCTTTTGGGTGAAGTATTCACACACACGGGGGAATACGAACGTGCCCAACAGAATTTGGAAGCAGCGTATACCCAATGTAGCGCAATGGAAATGCTGCTGGAACAGACTGCCTGTCTGGTGGCACTGGGCCGTTATTATCTTGAAACCGACGCTCCCTGGCAGGCGCAAGCCGCCTTTCAGCAAGCACTGGCACTCAGTCAAGGCGATTTCCCTGAAAGCGACTGGCAGGCGCAATCCGGGTTGGCTGAATTGGCTGAAACGCAAGGACAAACAGATGAAGCGCTTCAAGCCTATCGGCAGGGATGGGACGCACTTGCCAAAATTCGCCATAATTTCTGGCAACCCAGTTTAGCAGGTTCGTATCTACAAACCCCGGCACGATTTTTCGATCAGGCCATTCGATTGTCCGCACAACATGGGTACGCCGAAGATGCGCTAACATTTATAGATGATAGCAAGGCTACCACGCTGTTGCGGCAACTTGCCCAAAACCATCACAACCGTTCAGCGAACTCCATCGAACTAGAAACGCTGCGCGGTGAGATTAATTGGCTGCATGAGCAACTACGCGAAATATTTCAGACGCATAATCAGCTCAAAGCGGCGATCCTATCACGCCAGATGCGCTCCCGTTTAGCCGAGAAAACCCGTCAATATGATGCACTGCTGGCCCAACTTGAGCGTCAGGGTACAGTTGCTACCGAAGTGGCGGGGCTGTCCGCACATTTTGATCTCGATGACTGGCGTGTACACGCAGAGCATTATCTGGGGCAGAACTGGTTGGCGCTGGATTATTATCTGACGGAAACTGAGTTGTTCACGGTCATTGTCACCCCCACAAGCTGTCAGGTACACATAATCCCGCGTACCCCGCGGCTCGCCCTGGCGCTCGAAAACACCCACAAAGCGAATTTGCTCTCAGCAGATGATCTGGCCGTTTTGGGCGCGGCACTACTCCCAGCGGCGCTTGAAGCGCATCTTACCCCGAAAACCGTTGTACTGCTATCCCCCCATCGTGAGCTGCATGAGCTGCCTTGGGCGGCGTTGCAACCTGGCTTCGCGGCACAGCCCTTTATAAAGTTGTGTATCCCCTGCGTGGTGCCATCGTTGCAAAGCTTGCGTTCACTGTGGGAACGCGCCGCCGCGGCAGATCAAGCATCTCTGGAGCAGGGGTTGGTGGTTGGACTGTCGCGCTTTCCCAATGGGCAAGTGGAATTACCGGCTGTACGCGATGAAATGAAGATGCTGCAAGACAAACTCGGCCCCGAGGTTGGTTTCTTGCTCGAAGAGCAGGCTACCTGGGGGCAGGTTCAAACCTTACGGGAGCAGGAACCCACCCGGGGGTTGTCCCGTTTTGCCTGGCTGCATTTCGCCGGTCACGCCTTTTCGGATCCACTTACCGGACGGATGGGCGGTTTCACGCTTTGGGATGGCGATATCCGTCTGGATCAATTGCAAGACCTTCATCCGCTGCCGCAGACAATGATTTTCTCGGCGTGTAACAGTATTTTCAACTATTTGTATGCGGGGGATGAGCCGGTAGGACTGCCGACCACATCTTTGATTGCCGGAGCCAGCCGCGTGATTGGCAGTATCTGGCCAATCTTGGACCATGCCGGGCATGATTTTACAGAAGTGTTTTATCGTTATTACCGGACGGGGGTTTCACCAGCACAGGCTGTGGCGCTGGCACAACGGACGTTGATTGAGCATGGAGCAGAGATGACATCTTGGGCCAGTTTCACTTGTGTGGGGCTGCCGTAAAACGTAAAACAAAGCTGGCATGGTTTTCTCCATACCAGCTTTGCTTATATCATTTTAGTGATCTACCAAGGGCCACCACCGCCTCCGGAACAGCCATCGCAAGCCAGGGCTGCAGGCACTGTGATTTCATCGCCCTCAGCAGGATCAAAAGCGGTAAAATGGAACGGACTTTCAGCAGGCGTTACACCTGCCACACTCAAGCCAGTGCCAATGGCCGTGGTAGCCAACATCACCACCAGCAGGCTGAGTAGAACAATACGAGATAATGTTTTTCGGTTCATTTTTTGCTCCTTTTTGTGTCATTGGGTTTGTGGTGTTTGCGGCCGCTTACACTACAAAAGACGAAAGAGTACCGAAAAACATATCGTGGGGTTTCACCCTCACCCCTCCCCTCTCCCATTGGGAGAGGGGGATTCTGTATTTGAGCTTCACTACAAAACAGTATGAACGAAGTTCAACCTTTTGATGAAATACAATGCGCCCAGATTGTGCAGAAGTATATGCAGCGCAATGGCTGGCAGCTTATTGATGCACAAACGCTGTCTGCGCCGATTTGGGATGCCGTGCGCGCGCAAAAACTGTCGTCGCAGGCTGCGGTAGCGTATGTAAAAAACCAGGTCTGGCAGCAATATGCCGAGATATTGCACCAGGCCTGTCGCGAATCCACTGGCAGTACGTATGAACAAGCCTGGGCTGAGCTTCTGGCTTGGCTAGAGAATCAAATAGGGTATTTACCAACAGCGGTCCAAGACACTGATCGGCTCGCCCAAGAAACCTTGCTCAGTCTGCATGATAGGCTTACCAAAGAACCCCTGAAATCCCCGCGAGCATTTCTTGCTTTTGCACTCCAAACACTAAAACGCAAAAATATTGACTTGCACCGTAAGGATATGGCTGTCAAGCGCGGTGGTGGAGATGGGTTATACTTAGAAGAGATACCATTTCGTTCTATGGACGCTGATGGCGATGACCCCCACTGGGAAGATGCCATTCCTGATACGGCAAAGGATGCACAATATATTGAGGAAACAACGGCCATGCAAGACATCCGGCAGAAGATGCAAGCTTTTTTCCGAACATATCTGACTTCTGACCTGCAAATTCAGGTGGCCGAGGCTCATTTTTTGGATGGGCTAACCCCAAAAGAAATTGCGCAATTAATGGGAAAACACTCACACGAAATCCGAATGCTTAAGGCGCGGGTTATACAACAGTTGCGTAGCCTCCCCCAAGAGAAACGCCAGATACTTCTGGAAATACTCTCTGTTGCAACCGACTTGTCTTTCAATGAGGTGGATGATGAATAGCGCCCATCCCCATTTTGAACAACTTGTTCAACTCGTAACCGCTCCCCATATTAAGGATGGTAATTTAAGCTTCTGTCAGCAGTGCCAGGATGAATTGTATATATTCGTCAGCGATGAACTTGCCGGGCAGGATGTTGACATGGTATACCCTGAAATTGCCCATCATTTGAATCTTTGCGAGTGGTGTTTGCAAGAATATGTGGAATTGGCTGATTTAACAACAAACGCGCTTTATTCTGAGGTATCCCCATGAACCAGGATGGATTATTAGCTTTGCAAGATGCATTATCCGGTTCCCTGGGGCCGCATTTAGATGACGAAATGATCTCCGAACTGGCAACCGTTGAGGCAGCGGGCGAAGATATTGAGGCCTTATATCCAGACCAGGTCAAGCACCTGGAGGTCTGTGCTCAATGTGCCACTGAATACAGCGAATTGGTAGATATGATGCTGGTGGCTGTTGGTGATTCGGTTGTAGCAGTAAGTCCACAAGAACAATTTGTTCAATTATTGCGAACAGATTTCGATCAAAAAGATATACACATGCCAGGATTTAGTAGCGTACTTGATCAATTGGTTAGCTATCTACCCCTGAGTTTTGTTACACAACCTGTTTCAGTTAAAGAAATTCAGTCTGGCATGGTTGAGCAAATCGCGCGCCAGAGCGCTGTACCGGAAAAGCAATTCCAAGAATTTATAACTGTG
>JABGRQ010000116.1 GCA_018648225.1 Chloroflexota bacterium | reverse complement strand
ATCAGCCAGTACCCTAATCCGTGTTTTTGATTTTTTTATGAGCGAACGCCCAGTCATTTTCCCTAAAACCACAAATTCCGGTAGAACTAGGAAAATTCAACCATGAATATCAGCGAAAAAACACTTCAACTCGCTGTTGCAATACAACAAATTCCTGCACCCACTTTTCAGGAGCAGCCGCGCGCGGCATTTATTGCTGAACGCTTTAACGAGTTGAATCTCGCGGATATTGAAATCGACAGCCTGGGGAATGTCTACGCGCGCCGCCCGGGCGCTGGTGAGGCGCGTCCGGTGATTCTCTCTGCCCATAGCGATACCGTTTTCTCGCTGGATACCAACTTGAGTGTGAGTCATGCCCCGGGGCGCATCCAGGCCCCGGGCATTGGTGATAACAGCCTGGGTGTGGCCGGTCTTTTTGGGTTGCTATGGCTGCTTGACGAGCAAAATACCACCCTGCCCGGCGATTTGTGGCTGGTCGTCAACGTCGGTGAGGAAGGTTTGGGCGATCTCAACGGGATGCGCACTGTTGTGGAGCGTTTTGACGCTGCGCCCTTGGCTTATCTCGTACTCGAAGGCATGGCGCTGGGGCAGGTATATCATCGCGGGCTGGGGGTGCAGCGTTACCGCGTTACCGCGCAAACTCAGGGCGGCCATTCGTGGGCCGATTATGGTAAACCGTCGGCGATTCACGAACTCGCCGCGCTGGTCGGGCAACTCACCCAACTTCAATTGCCGCAGCGGCCGCGCACCACGTTGAATGTAGGCGTCATCGCCGGGGGGACTTCGATCAACACTATCGCTGCCGAAGCCTCCTTCGAGCTGGATTTGCGCTCCGAGGAACCAGCAGCCCTCCAGAGTTTAGTCCGCAGTGCCGAAATTCTTATCGAACAGGCCAATCGCCCCGGGGTGCAGATTCAGGCCGAAATGATTGGTCAGCGCCCGGCGGGCGAAATCCCAAAAACGCACCCCCTGCCGGAACTGGCTTCACAGGCTTTGCAGGCGCAAGGCATTCAGCCGCAATTCAATATCGGCTCCACAGATGCCAATATCCCCCTCAGCCGCGGGCTGCCCTGCGTGTGCATCGGTCTGACGCGCGGTGGCGGAGCGCATACCGTGGATGAATATATTGAAACCGCGCCGCTGCAATTGGGGCTGGAGCAGTTGTTCGCATTGGTAACGGCTATTTTCAAACGCCTCTAAACTATCAACAGGGGGTTATACTACTAGTTCTGTTTATTGTTAAAGCACATTACTGAATTGGGAGAAAGAAATGCCTCAATATTTGATTACTTATCTAGGCGGCGATCAGCCATCTAGCCCAGAGGAAGGCAAGCAACATTTTACGAAATATATGGACTGGTTATCTTCATTAGGTGACGCTGTTGTCAGTCCTGCTAATCCGCTTAAAGATACGCACACAGTAAACTCAGATGGCTCTGTTACCGCTGGTGGCACAACTACAATGTCTGGGTACACCATTGTCAAAGCGGATTCGATGGATGCGGCGCTGTCGATTGCAAAAGCCTGCCCTTTTCTGGATATTGGCGGTTCACTTGAGGTATCAGAGTTAATGCAGATGCCAGGCCAAAAATAAACCCAAAAAGCGCATTTACTCGGACGCTTTTGGCATCTGGTGATGCGACATGATATCAGCAACGCCGCCGAATTCCGGCGGTTTTGTTTGTACGACAAAAAAAGTTCCGAGATTTTCTCAAATCGCACGCGTTGCAGTGTTTTCGCCAGAAAATATAATCGTCAACAAAAGCTTGGCGTCATTCCGAGCGCAGCGAGCGGAGCGGAGTGAAGAATCCCTTAACCGGAATGTTGAAAAGTACCTATGCAAGTGATGAATCAAGCCGCTTCAAAGGGATTCCTCGCTTCGCTCGCTACGCTCGGAATGACAACGATGGTTTCGCTGTTCAAGCTACTATTGCCCACTACAGTTTTCGCCAGAAAATCACGGAGCTCTGAAGGAAGAACGATGTCCAATCAAAAATTGACACTCGCCAAAATGACGATTTTAGGAGAACGCTTGAGCCGCTTGCCCGCCACGGCGCGGGAATTGTTAATGGAAGCGCTGGAAGCCATTCAACAAGGTGAGGTAGCGAACTCTGTCGCCGAACGGATCAGCAGCGCACGGCGCGTTTCTGCCGAAGCGGTTGAGCGCGCCCTGGAAGTTTTTGTGCAAGAGCAAGCGCGCCCTTTGCGCCGCGTGGTCATCACCGGCATGGGGGCAGTGACGGCGTTGGGGCATAGTGTGGGCGAATCGTGGCAAAATTTACTGGCTGGCAATTCTGGCATCGACTGGATTACGCAATTCGATGCCAGCGCGTTGCCTGCCAAAATTGCCGCTGAAATCAAAGACTGGGATTCAGCGCGCTTTATTGATGCTAAAGAAGCCCGCCGTATGGCGCGCAGTTCGCAGCTTGCGCTGGATGCTGCCCATCAGGCCCTGGAAGATGCCCATTTACCCGTTGACCAACCGTTGGGCAATCGCACCGGCGTAGTCTTGGGTACGGCTCTGGGCGGTTTTGAAATTTACGAAAATGTTGTCGAAAAATCGACCGAGCGCGGCAAATACCGCGTGCGCCCTATGGATCTGGTCGGCGGGCTGCCCAATATGCCTGCCTTCCACATCAGCCAGCGCTTTGGGGCCAGCGGGCCGCTGAACACCGTGGTCACGGCCTGCGCCGCGGGCACGCAAGCCATCGGTGAAGCTGCTGAACTTATTCGCCGCGGCCTTGCCGATCGGGTACTGACCGGCGGGGTTGAATCCCTGATTCGGGATATGTTCTTCACGGGTTTTACTTCGATGAAGGCGCTCAGTACGCGTAATGATCCCCCTCAGGAAGCCAGCCGTCCTTTTGATGCCACGCGCGACGGTTTTGTGATTGGCGAGGGCGGCGCAGTATTTGTGCTGGAAGATTTGGAGAGCGCCCTCGAGCGCGGCGCGCCGATCTACGCGGAGGTGTTGGGGCACTCCGCCTCAGCCGACGCTTATCATGTGGCGCAGCCTGAACCCGAAGGCATTGGCGCGCAGAACGCCATGCGCTGGGCGCTGATGGACGCCAATCTCCAACCCGAAGCGGTGGACTATATCAACACCCACGGATCCAGCACGCCGCTCAACGACAAGACCGAAACCCATGCCATTAAGCAAGTTTTCGGCGACCATGCCTACGATCTGGCGATTAACTCGACCAAATCCATGATCGGCCACGCTTTTGGCGCAGCCGGGGCTATCGAGGCGATGGTGATTACCAAAAGTGTACAGGAAGACCGCCTGCACCCGACGATTAATTATGAAACCCCCGATCCGGAATGTGATCTGGATTGCGTGCCGAACCAGGCCCGTCAGACCCCGATCAACATAGCGATGTCGAATTCATTTGGGCTGGGCGGGCAAAATGCCTGTCTGGTGGTGGGTAAATATGCCAACGGTTAAAAGTTGAAAGTTGAAAATTAAACGTTAAACCTTCAACCTTCAACCGTTATATATCGCACATCGACGGCCACAACCCCTTGCGCCAACACCCGCAGGGGGTTGATTTCTATCTCCTCAATTTCGGGGTGTTCAAAGGCCAGTTGCGCCAGCCGGAAAAGCGCATCCAACACAGCATCCCGATCGGCGGGGGGGATGTTACGGAAGCCGCGTAATTTTCGCCCGGCCCAGGTTTTTTCGAGCATATATTCGGCGTCGCTGCGCGTCAGCGGGGCCAGGCCAAAGGCGATGTCTTTCAAGCCTTCAACTTCTGTGCCACCGGAGCCGAACATCACCAGCGGGCCAAATTGGGGATCACGTACCGCGCCGATAATGACTTCCTGCCCGCGGGGAATCATCTGCTGAAGATGCACGCCTTCGATGACTCCCTCGGGGTGGGCGGCCTGCGCTCGGCGCATAATCTCATCCCAGGCCGATTGCACCGCAGCCGCGTCCCCCAAATTGAGCAGCACCCCTCCGATGTCGGATTTGTGCGAAATGCCTTCCGCGGCAATTTTCATCACCACGGGGAATCCGATTTCGGCGGCGATGGCAACGGCCTCCGCGCGCGCGTGCGCCAGATGCAGCGCCGCGTTGGGGATGCCGTAGGCACGCAAAAGCGTCGCGGCGTCGGATGTCGTGACGTCAGGCGTATTGACGGGGAATACCGGCTCATCTTGTGCGAACTTCAGCAATTCGGCGCGCTCGACGAGAGCCGCTAACGCCGCCGCGGCGCGTTCGGGGAAGCGATATTCGGGTACCCGCGCGGCGCGTAGATGCTCGACGGCTTCTTGAATGAGACGTTCGCCCATCACAGCCACAACTACCGGCTTCTCAGCCCCGTGGATGATGGGAATCATCGCTTTGGCGACGGCTCCGGCGGTGTACATTGGCGGGGTGGGATAAATTGCCATGACACTGTCTACGCCGGGGTCGGCCAGCGCGATTCGCAGGCTGGCGGCAAATTGCTCAGGCCCCGCCGAGGCCAGCATATCCACCGGGTTGCTGAGACTGGCCGCCGGGGGCAGCAGGCCACCTAGAGCGGCGCGCGTTTCTCCACTTAATTCGGCCAGTTCCAAACCCAGGGCTTCGAGTGCATCGGCGGCGGTGACTCCCGGTCCGCCGGCATTCGTTAAAACAGCCACCTTGCGTCCCTTCGGCAACGGACACCAGGCCAGGGCGCGCGCCTGATCAAACATCTCTTCGCTGGTTGCGGCGCGCAGCACACCCCCCCGCCGGAATGCGGCGTTGTAGGCGCTTTCTTGCCCGGCCAGCGCGCCGGTGTGCGAAGCGACCGCCCGCTGACCGGCCTCGAAACGTCCGACTTTGAGGGCGATAATGGGTTTTTCTTGCACAACTTTGCGGGCTTCTTCGACAAAACGACGACCATCCTTGACGCCCTCGATGTAGAGCGCCAGCACATGCGTGAAGGGATCGGCGGCGACGGGGGCGAGCATGTCGGTTTCACTGACATCGGCCTGATTTCCCAAACTGACCAGCCGCGAAAGGCCATAACCCTGGCCGCGCGCCCAATCGATGACTGCGGCGCAAATCGCCCCGGAATGCGAGATAAAGGCCACATCCCCGGGGGTGGGGCCGGGCGGCGGCAGGAAAGTGGTGTCGATGGGCAGATGCGTATCGAGCAGGCCGATGCAGTTGGGGCCGATCAGCCGAATGCTGTACTGGCGGGCAACTGCGAGAATTTCTTCTTCGAGCGCGGCGCCTTCTGAGCCGACTTCGCGGAATCCCCCGGAGCCGATGATGGCGGCCTGAATGCCGCGCTGCCCGCACTGACGCAGGGCGTCGGCCACGTAGGGCGCGGGAATCAGCACGGCGGCTAAATCCACTGGATTGGGGATTTCCAGTACGTTGGTATAAATTGTGCGTCCCAAAAGTTCTCCGCCCTTAAGGTTGACAAAGTGAATCGCTCCCTGGTAATTGCTGCGCACCAGATTGATAGCGAGACCGTAGCCCAGCTTGGCGGGGTCGTTGGAGGCTCCAATGATGACTACGCCTTTGGGGTTGAAGAAGGGGTTGAGGGTAATGGGATGAGGTTGTTTCGGCATAAGTATTTATGGAAAGATTCTTATTTTCCAGCTCTACTGGGTTCGACAAATATCAACCGTTGTTGGCTGATTTCAAGGTGAAATAGAAGGTAGCTCCTTCACCTTTTTTGGATTCGGCCCACACATCTCCCCCATGACGGTGGATGATGCGCTTGACGATAGCAAGGCCGATACCAGTGCCATCATAAGTTTCCGTTTGATGTAAACGTTGAAAAACAGCAAAGAGCTTATCTACATATTGAGGCTCGAAGCCAATTCCATTGTCGCGGATGAAGAATACAATTTCATTGGAATCTTCTGCCAGCGCTTGGCCCCGCCTGGTTTGAAGTGTTTGACGAGAATCTTTTGGGGATTGGCATCCAATCTCGATATGTGTCCGCTCTCGGTGGTTAGTGAATTTCACCGCATTGGAAATCAAATTTGTCCAGACAATGCCGATTAACCCAGGATCACCCCATACTTTTGGGAGAGGTGAAATATCCCAAATAATCTCGCGTTTCTCTGTCATCAGGTCCAAGTCTTTTTTGATTTTTTCAACCAGCAATATTGGATCAATTGCTTGGGTTGCTATTTCAACTCGTGAAGTGCGTGAAAATTGCAGCAAGTCGTCGATCAAATTGCCCATATGCTTAGATGCATCGGCGACGTTATTCAAGTAATGTTCGGATACGGGATCAAGATGACCCGCTTTGCGTTGGAGCAGGAGATGTATAAAGCCATTAATATGCCGCAGCGGCGCGCGTAAGTCGTGGGACACGGAATAATTGAAGGCTTCCATCTCTTTGTTGGCGGCTAGCAATTCGGCGGTGCGTGTTTCGACCATGTCTTCCAGGTGCTGTTGATATTTTTTAAGTTCTGCCTCGGCCTGTACCCGTGCGGTGATATCTTGGACAGTGGCTTGGATACAGGGTTGACCCTTGAAGTGAATGGGGGTGAGGGATAGGAATACATCGTAGGGCAAGCTATCTTTGCGCATGAATTGTGTTTGGAAATTTGTGAGGATACCCTGCTCATGAAAGCGGGTTAGCGCTATCTCACGGTCTTCAGGTTTGTAATACAGCGCGGCGACATTGCCAATAGCATTGAGATCTTCGATACTATATCCACTATCTCGACGCATGGTCTCGTTGAATATAAGCAAATTGCCTTGTTGATCCGCTACGCCAATACCAATGGATGAACTTTCAAATAAAGTGCGGAATTGCGCCTCGCTCTCGCTCAACGCTTGCTCTGCTTGCATCCGCTTTTTGATATCATGCTGTAGCTGCTCATTTTTTGATTCTAACTCTAGTGCGTGTTGTTCAACCTTTTGGCGGGATGCTTGTAAATCGCTCGTCATCTGATTGAAGGTGGAAGCAAGCTGCCCTACTTCATCCTGACTGGTGGATTCTACTCGTTGAGACAAGTCGCCAGCACTGATAGCCTTTGCAGATTCTGCTAATAGATTAATTGGGGCAACAACTTGCCTGGCGATTAGTATAGCAAGGCCTGCCGCAAGTATAAAAACAATGAATAGGATAGCGATTGCAAGATTAAGGCTATTCGTGACTACTTTGAGCACATCATCAGCAGGTTGTTCAACGACTACAATCAATCTCTGCTCTCCAAGTTGAAGCAAATTCATTGCGAGGACAACATCATTTCCAGACAAACCCTCTGTGCGGGTATCTTCTTCGGGAAGTTCTACTATCGTTCCGCTCAAAACAACCGCCGGGTTTTTATGGGCTACTACCTGCCCCAGTTGATCAACAATATATGCAATCCCTTCGCCAGATATGTCAATTTCTGAGAGCAAATCCCAGATCACCTTGAATCTCATCTCTGCTACCAATACCGAGACGATCTCTCCGGTATACCGGTCTTCGAGCGGAATGGAAATTGTAATCAACGGTTCCCGAAGCGTTTCATCAAAACGAACTGCGCTAAAGTAAATATCCTTGTTTTCAAAAGGAGACAGAAATTCCGGAGTTGCGGCGCGACTCCGGAGGTCTTCATTGCGAAAAATGGTGTCACGTGATAATCGAATTTGCTCCTGCCCCTCAGCATCCAGCAAAGCTATTTCCTGATAAATTCTCTGGTGTAATAGAAAGACACTCAAGAGTTCTTGCTGTTCATCAGGCTCAAGTGTTCCTAGTGCATAGATTTCATCCAAAAAGAATAGTTCGTTCTTTCGTTCTTCAAAGTATTTACTGACTTCAATGCTGACCTGCTCTGCAAATTTGCTCTGTACGACTCGGCTCTCTTCTTCGATGCGAGAAAAAGCATATGGCGCGATGAAGATCAACCCCAACAATATTGGGCTAATTGCCAAACCAATAAATATTAATGAAAAGCGAACGCGCAGGCTATTTTTCACAGTAATTATTTTTCGATGGTTATGATAACTTCGGCAGCCTGCACCAGCGATGCTGGAATTTCAACGCCAATCGCCTCAGCAGTCTGGATGTTGATGCCCAGATAATATTCGGCCGTTTGCACAGGCAATTCGCCAGGGTCAGCGCCCTTGAGTATCTGGTTTGCGATGGATGCAGCCTGTGTTCCGACTTCGTAATGGATAGTACCATAAGCCATCAATACGCCTTCTTCAACCTGTACCATGCTGGGGCCAGAAACCGGCAGTTTGCGTTCGATGGCAATGGCAACTAAATCATCCACGCGGGCATTGATTGTGCTATCTGGCAGCATAAAGATGGCATCTATATCCTCGGGCAAATTATTAAGTAATGTGGTTACTTCGTCATCATTCTGCGCGAATCCCTCCACGACCTCAATGCCGAGACCAGGAGCAAGCTCGAAAATTTGTGCCATCGCGCTGATGGGCGCGGCATCATCAGGGTTGTAGGGGAAAAAGACCCGTTGGATGTCTGGCGCGATCTCGAGGAGCAGTTCCAGTCGCCGGGCCTGATTTTGGCTCAGTTGTACGCCAGTCATATTGCCACCCGGCATGGTTAAGTCGTCCATGACACCAGCATCTATTGGATTGGCGATCACGCCGAACACAACGGGGATATTTGTCCCTTTAGTGATGCGATGGGCCGCGACTCCTGTGGGCGTGCCGGCCGTGAAGATGAGATCAACCTCGGCTTCAACCATGCTTTCGAGAGCAGCATCCAGATCGTCGCCCTTGGTCGGTTCATCGGCGAAGAAATACGTGACGTTTTCTCCCTCGATATAGCCAAGTGCTGTCATCTCATCGCGGAAGCCCTCAACATTCTTGAGCCCATTCGGATTGTTTGTTGCCAGACCAATCGTATAATGCCCAACTTCATCGTCCGCTCTGCCGCAAGCCGTCAGTACAAGCGTGGCGACGAAAACAACGATTGCGAGCACGATAAAGGGAGGTATTTTCTTCAACATGTGATTCTCCTTTCATTTGCTATGGGTTGCCCTTGCGAGCAGTCATTTTCTCTGGTACAGCTTTGCTTTCGCAAAGCAGGCGCGGGGTTGGGTGGGTAATTTTTTCTCCGAGGATGTACCTGGTATGGGAGATGAGTATGAATCCAGATGCGCGTAAAATATACTACAGCAGACCTTCATCTCGCAAACGCGCGGCAATCTTCACGCTGGATGCGCTGCGATCCATCGTATAAATATGCAGCCCCGGCACACCCGCTTCGATCAGGTCGCGGCACTGGTTTACGGCGAAGTCTACGCCGAAATCGAGCAGGGCGGATTTGTCGTCTTCAGGCAGGGCGGCAATGCCGGTGTGGATTTCATCGGTGATGGTCGCCCCGCACAGACCGGCCAGCATTTCCATCATCTTGACGCTGAAGATGGGCATCACGCCGGGCAAAATGGGAACGTCAATTCCTGCGGTGCGGCAACGTTCGACGAAATCGAAGAAAAAGGCGTTATCGTAGCAATAATTGGTGATGATATATTCCGCGCCCAAGTCTACTTTCATCTTCAGAAATTCCATATCTTTGACGCGGCTCTTGGCGTCAATGTGGCCTTCGGGGTAGGCCGCTACACCCAAACAGAAATCATAACGCGGCTTGATGAAAGCGACCAAGTCCGAGGCGTGGGGCAGGCTCTCTGGATGGGGCGTGAAATCGCCCTCGCGGGGTTCGTCGCCGCGCACGGCCAATACATTCTCGATACCCAAGGCTTGATAATCATCCAGCACGGCAGTGATTTCATCCGGGCCGAGGCCGTAGCAGGCGAAATAGGTCAACACTTTGAGCCCTTTTTCATCTCTCAATTTTTTCGCCAGTTGATATGATCCATCGCGCGTGGAGCCGCCCGCGCCAAACGTCACCGAGACAAAATCGGGGCCGAGAGCGGCGAGTTTGTCGATGGCTTTATCCAAATTAGCGGCGGCTTTCTCTGTCCGCGCGGGGAAGAGTTCGAAAGACAGGGTGGGTTTGGGGCTGGTTTTCCAGAGATGGGTTAGTTTCATGGTTATGCTCCTATTTGGTGTGCCCTCTCCCCCCAACCCCCTCTCCCGATTCGGGAGAGGGGGAGCCTTGAGCGTAGCGAAAGGCGGGGGTGAGGGCTTGTTACGTTTTTTGCACGCTGCTTGTATAGCAGTTAAAACAGTATCAATACGATCTGTCACATCGTCATTCAAAAAACGGATCAAGCGATAATCACGGTCTTCCAGCCACTCCGTACGAAAATCGTCATATTCATGCAAGCCAGCATGAATGTCACCATCAATTTCAATGACCAGACGATATTCTGCACAATAAAAATCGGCGATGAATGACCCCAGTGGGTGCTGCCGTCGAAATTTCAGACCGTTGAGTTGCTTTCGACGCAAGTGGCTCCAGAGTAATTCTTCGGCTGGGGTCATATCCTGACGCAATTCGCGAGCGCGTTGCTGTATGGCGGCTGTGGTGCGAATGCGTTTGTGGCGTTGTGTCATGATTTTGCCACGCACAACCCTCACCCTGGCCTTCGTTTTACTCAGGCCCGTCCCTCTCCCAATTTTGGGAGAGGGACAGATTCGAGCATAGCGAGAATCAGGGCGAGGGTTTGTCCTTAAATATAAAACTTCTCTTTATCTACTTCTTCGCGCAAAATACGCAACTCTTCTGCGCTGGGGGGTGGATTCTCAGTAACTTCATCCGCAATGAGTAGCTCAAAGCCGGTATTCTCGATGATTTGTTCCACCGTTACACCGGGCTGTGTGGCAAGCAGCAACATGCGCTTGCTCTCCGGGTGATAGCCCAGCACAGCCAGCGTGGTGACGACGCGGTACGGCCCAGTTCCCGGCGGGAGTCCGGCGGCCTCGCGCGTGCCTGGCCCGGAGAGATAACCGGGCGTGGTGATGAAATCCACTTTTTCGATGAAGCGGCGTTTATCGTGCTGCATTATGGCGATGGTGCGCCAGCAGTGCGAACCCACGTCGTTGCCGCCGCCGCTGCCCGGCAGGCGCACTTTGGGGTTATCGTGGTCGCCGATGACCGTAGAGTTCAAATTACCGTAGGGGTCAATCTGCGCGCCGCCCAAAAAGCCGTATTCAATGAAGCCGCGCTGCGCCGTTTCGACAATATCACTCAGCCCGGAGGCGGCCAGCGCCTTGTGAAATGTGCGCCGTTCGCCGACGGCCAGGGGCAATTCTTCGAGGATCGCGCCTGTGCCGCCGAACTCGAAGACGCTCACCAAATTGGGGGCGTGCATCTTTTGCGCCAGCGCGCCCGCCAGCATGGGGATGCCGGTGCCGATGAAGGCCGTGGTGTTATCTTCCATCAGGCGCGCCGCAGTGCAAATCAGTAGTTCGTTGGGTTTGTAATTTAGCTCAGACATTTATCTACCCTTTTTCAATGAGGAAACCAGGAAAGCAGGAAAACTCTCATGGTTTCCTGCTTTCCTAATGGTATTATGACGGAACCATCGCGCGCAATTCGTTCAGCCGTTCCTCGCCGACCAAATCCAGATATTGGGCGTGATTCTGCACTCCGTGGATATATTTATCGAGATAGGTTTGCGCGCTTTCGGGGGATTTGGACGCCTGCACCCACGCTTTGAGTTGGGGTTCATCCCGCTCGTACAGGTAGCACATCTCGCCGGGATGTGCGCCAAATGGCGCATGGACAACGGCATCTACCAGATAGTAAGGGATAATCGTGCGGTCAGGCTGCGCTCGGATTTCATCGGTTTCGATAATCTCTTCTGCGCTGATAATCAGGCGCTTCGATGCGCGCGCCATCTCAAAGGCGAAGCCGTTGATTCCGTCAATCTGGCAATTGCCGTGCTTGTCAGCGCGGTGGACATGAATCAGCCCCACATCCAGAATCAGCGCCGGGAGTAGGGCAATCGGATCGCCGGTGAAGGGACATTCCACCACTTTGGCGGCGCTGTATTTGAGCGTGTCGGTGCCCAGCATGGAGCGCACCGGAATAAAAGGCACGCCCATCGCGGCGGCCTTGAAGCGCCAGGCCAGACTGCCGTTGCTCCATTCCACGCATTGGACGCGTCCGCTCTCGACTTCGCGGCGCAGCGCGCTTGAAATACCGTAAACTTCCAACCCAATATAGGTATGATCCATGGCGCTAACCAGCCCCGCGGCCAGCAAAAGATCGGTTTCATACACGCCCTGACCCACCAGGCGCAAATTCTTCTTCCCCTGGCGCACAACTTCATTGACCAGCGACACCGGGCAGCGCACCGTGCCATAAAGCTCCGTGCCGATATAATCGCCATCGTGGATGAAACGGCTCACGGCTTCGGCCTCACTCATGCGCTTGTCGATCAATCCTTTGGGCTTGTGGCGATTCCACTCCCGAAAGGCGTTCACATCGGGGGGTTGGAGCAGTTCGCCGATGCCGGACTCGAGAATTTTCATTGGGTACTCCTCGCAATCGTTTAAAACTATTTTTAACCACAAAGACACAAAGGCTCGAAGGTTTTCTTAGTACCTCCGAGCATCTGTGATTGTCTGTCAAGGATACAAAAATCCCACAAATTTCCCCGCGGCCAAGAAGCTGATCTCGCTGCCATCATAGCGCACGCGCGCCAGAGATATATCATTCCAATCTTCGGCGCGGACTTCGACAATCAGCGTTTCCGCATCTAGCCAGCCGACGGGCTGTATCCAATCGACGTGGCCCGAGGCGGGGATGTGGTTGAAGCGGGTATCTTCTAACTCGGCAAGCAAATTGCCATTGATGTCGGCGATCAGCACTTTGGCGTGGAAATTGGGCGTTTCGGCCATCATCCAGCCAGACCCTTCCATCCAGGCCACGCGTTCATTTTCGGGCGCAAAAACCACGTTTCCCGCGCCGCGGTCGCTGCTTGGGCGCAATGGAATACTCACTGAAGCCGTGCTATACAGGTTATACAGGGTCAGGCTCACATTATTTCCCTCGATAAACCCATTCTCGGCAGGCATATAGGCAATCCAGGTCAGATCAGGGGAAAAGCCCTGGGGGTTGAAGTTGTCGGTCAGGTACAAATTTTCGGTGTTTCCCGCAGTCAAGTCGAGATAATACAGCCCCTTGTGCGGCGAGAAGACAATATCGCCGCCAATGCCGTAGGGCATCAGCGAATACCACACCCCCTGTGGCTGGTCGTTGCTGGCCTGCACGGCCAACGGCTGCACGGCGTAACTCTGCGCGTCCACGCGCTCTAAGGCCCACGCTCCACCGCCGCTATTGATGCTGCGCGCATACACATGACTGACCAACACATCGCCGCCCCATTGAATGGTTGTAAACGCAAAGATGGGCTGTGTGCGCGCACCCACCAGATAGGCCAGTTCCGGATCGCTGACCAGCGTTTGTACCTGACCGCCCAAATTCATGCGGATCAGCCCGCTTTCGTCATACGCCTGAAACAACACCGGCACATTGACCACGCCGCCGGGCGCGCTCCCGGCTACATGCACCGTACCGCTGCCATACATTTGCATCCCCGGCGTTTGCAGGCTGCCGGTCATTTGCCCCTGAGCGTTATACGCATTCACCATTTCGCCATCCCCCACTGAAACCAGAAATCCACTTGGTACCAGAGGATTCGCCGCGGGCGGTTCTGCCGTTGGCGGCAAAGGCGCAATCGTAGGCGGCACGCTGGGGGCTTCGGCTTCAGCTTGGGGTGCTGCGGCGGGTGGCTCGGCAGGGAATTCTTCCACGGGCGGCAGGGGCGTAGGCGGAATATCGGTCAGTTGCGCGATGACATTGCAGGCCAGCAGAGTCAGCACAAGCAGGGGTAAAAAGCGTTTCATTGGAAGCTCCTACATTTGAATTTTGAGTTTTGCCTGGTTGTGGAAATCTACACCAAAGCGATATACCTGCCCCGGCAAAGATTGCCACGCAACGGGCAGGCTGTTCAGACTTGCCTCGCGCGGGGGATGTGGCAAATAAAGATCAATCTGCCCCTGGGCATGCCCTGGTCGAGTGAGTTCCAGTTCCAGCGAGTTGTCTGCAACGATGAAGCGGGTTGCTTCCAATCCCTGCGAGATGTGTAAATCGCTGCCCAAATACAACGACTCCCCTCTCCCTATGGGAGAGGGGGCGGGGGTGAGGGTACCATCCTTCCCCTCTGGAATCGGGGGGGATTGAGGGGGGGCTTTTCGCAAGGCCAATAGCTTCACCCCGTGGGGCGGAATTCCCTTCAGGGGCAGCACCCCACCCCGAGCCGCGTCCGTGGCGCCATCCCAAAACGAGCGCACAAAATATTCCCCATCCAGCCCAAAGCGCTCCAGGGGGATATTTTTGTTATATTTTTTATTATCCCAATTAAAAATTGCCAGCAAATGCCAGATGCCGGTAGCGTTTTCCAAATCGAGGCGCAGCAGGCGCGGCAGGGGTTCGTCGAGCCAGTCGAGGACGCGGGGTGTCTGCCCAATGAGCGGCAAGAGTTGTTGGGCAATACGCAAACGCTCGGCAGGTACGTTGGGCAGGTCGTCGGAGAGCAGCAACGCCCCACCGCTGAGGGCGATAGCTGTGGCGAGTGATTGTACTTCGGGCAGGGTAAGCTCTGAATCCAGGCGGATGAGCAGGCAATCGGGATCGTTAACCCACCAGCGGTGGTGCATGGCAGCGCGCGTGAGCGTGTTTTGCAAAGCGTTGCGCGCCGATGGCATACTGGGTTCACGCCGGAATAACGCCTGATGCCCGGCGAATTCCGGTAGCCAGGTTGGGGCTACATCGGCGCCAATGCGCATGGCATCGAATATGCCAACGGACGAACCCAGCGGCACGCCGCAGCCGAGTAGTTCGACATCTGGCCCAACGGCTTCGCGCAAGGCTTCGAGACCCGTGCGCAATACCTGGGCGCGGGTTTTCGTGCGGTCGCGGTAACGTCCGTTGAGCGCCGCGGCGTAGAGAAAATCGAGTTTGAGATACGGGTAACCCCATTCGTGCGCGGCTGTGCGGACGACATCGCAGGCATAGGCCAGCGCGTCGGGGTGCGTCAGGTCGAGGGCTTTGTTGAGGTTGTTCCACACAAATCCGGCGTTGACAGGCAGCCCCCATTTGTTGCGCAGCAGCCAGTCGCGGTGACGGCGGCGCAGTTTGGCGCGCGAATGCACAATAAATGGCGCCAGCCATAGTCCGGGATTTAAACCCGCCTCCCGAATTTCGGTGGCCAGCGCAGCCACGCCATTGGGAAAGCCGGCGTTAAATTCAAACCAGTCGCCAATTTGGGCTTCAAAACCGTCGTCAATCTGGAAGAGATTGATGGGAATTTCTTCTTGTGTTTGTTGTGCAGCTTTCAAGTTGCTTTGTATCTTTTCAGCGTCAATATTCTGGAAGAAATGGTACCAACTGCACCAACCTGCTCGCCCCCCTCTCCCAGTGGAAGATGGGTCGGGGGTGAGGGCATTCTCCCGCGCGACAGCATCGAGATAGGGCGCAAGTGGGGCGGGGTCATCTACATCTACAAACTGAATCGCGGCCCAATCGGTGGTAATGCTCGCGCCGGGGTCGAGGCGGGCGTTATCGCCGTTGGCCCATAAATGCAGGGCGGGCGAGAGCGGGTCATCAATGCGCGTCAGCAGGGAACCAAAATGCTGTTTCTGCGAGAGAAATCCGACCAATATGCCCGTGCGGTGTTGGCGGTCGCCGAGTACGCCGAACATATCGCTGGCGAAATGGCCGGGTTTACGCGGGCGCGGTGTTTCGGGGTTATGCCACATTTGCGCGGCCAAAAATCCCAGGCGGGTGTTGCGGGAGGTATCCTCCGGCGCGTAGGCTCCAGTGTGCGACCAGCTTTGCCAGCCATTCGAGAAGAAGGCCGGTTCGCCGGGATCGGGGTGCGGGCGAATAGCGCCGCCCGAATCGGGTACGCCGGGCTTTTCGGTGATGGTCAGGTATCCGGGGCCGAGGTGGGCGCGGCGGAAACGCAGCGTAGAACGTTGAAAGGAGCCTGCCCGCAGCAGGGTAAACGACTGCATGGCAATGGGGAATTTGCCGCGGTTCTCGGCACTGATTTGCCAGAGCATGAGGGGGTATTCGTCGAGCAGGGCAAAACGCAGGGTGAAGAGCATCCCATTGGCATCTGGCCCCACTTCGAGCGTGATCTGCTGTGCTGCCCCGTGGGGGCTGCTCCATGCCTCCGGGGCGTGGATGCGCGCCTTGGGCCACAAATCCAGCAAATGAAAATGCCGTTGTCCGGCATGTAATAATGCAGACAACGGCATTTGATATTCAGCCCCAATTTTGACCCCTTCGAGATAGGGGGTATCAGGTTGCTTGCCAAACAAACTCCAGGTCGCAGCAACGGGGTCAATGGTAAGTTGAAGAGAAGTATTTTCGAGGGTAATCATCCTATACAGTATACTGCAAACTGTTTACTGCACACATTTTTTAACGGTGTAAATTTGCGGCGGCTATGAAACTAAGGCCGTTTTCGGTGAGGGCGCGGGCGGTGTGATTGAGGGCGTCGAATTTATCGAGGAAGTTCAGTTGCAGGGCATCCCAGTCGCCGCTGGCGATGATTTCGTCTTTATCGCGGAAATAGTCGAGAATGTCGGAGGGGTGTGCGCGTGCTACGTCTGTTTCCGGATCCCCGCCTTCGTGTTTGGCCGAGATGTTGGGGACGCGGTCGGCGATTTCGAGCAATTCGTCGCGGCGATTATAAGGTTGCAGCACAATATGTTTGTAGGTTTCGGTAATGTGATGCTCGAAGCGCACCATATCTTCAAAACCCCAGGCCTCGCGGAATTGGGCTGTGATTTCCAGCGTCTCGTTATTGGCCGAGTTGCCCCAATTGAAACCGATCAGCGGGGATGAGCCGTCTTCTCGGGCGAAGAGCTTGGCCCCGAGGAGGGTCCACAGCCCGGCATAGGGGTTGTCGTTGCCCATGAAGACCGAGATTTTGAATTCAATATCTACGCCCAGACGGTGGAGCATATAGCCGAGAAACACGGTGCCGGGGTTGATATTAAGTACCTGGTATACGCCGTACTCGGTGTAGTAGTAAAGGAATTCATCAATCCATTGCAGGGCGTGGTCGTTGGGCTGGCCGATACCGCCAAAATAGCCGGTGATCGTCTCTGGACCGCCCAGATGGATATTGGAGCCATCGGTGCCTTTGGTATCGAGGGTTTCGACATAAGTGGCGCCAACGATTTGCATGGCCGCGGCCACGGCAGCGATATCGCCATCGGCTTCTTGTTCTTTCATCTTGCGCACGCGAATAAAGCGGGCGGGCATGAGCAGACCTTCTGCGATAGCGCGCTCGGCGACGGCGCGCACCCAGGGGAAGTACTGCAAGGCGCTGATTTCGAGCGTGACGGCAAAATCAGCGTCAAAGCTTGTTGTTGCAGCAGCATTACCAAGCACTTTACGGCGGTAATCGTCCACGCTGATGAACGCCCCCGCGTCGCGTTGCTCGATCAGCCATTCTAGATCGGCGATATATTCGGGTTTGGTGGCGCGCACTTTTGCCATCAGGTTATCAAATTTACGGGCTTCACGCGCCTTGGCATTGATCTCTTCGGGGGTGCCATATTTGGCGACGACATCGAGCAAATCGTTGATGACGCGCATATCCGGGTTGAGAAAAACAGCGTTAATTTCGTCAAGCCGGTCGGCGGGGATTTTTAGTCGGTTACGTAAATCATTCACAGGCAGTCTCCTATTCACTGTCTAGCCCAGCAAATCAAGCAATTCATCATATTCTTCATCTTTGATCGTGAACCAATGCTCCGGCTGCGGGAAGGTTTTGTCGCCGACTTCGTTGGCATATTGCGTCAGGCCATTGAGAATCACTTCCCCGGCATTGCCGAAGACTTTTGCCATCTTGGGTTTGAATTTGGGATACAGGCCAAACATATCGTGGTAAATCAGCAGTTGCCCGTGGGCATCGGGGCCGGACCCCAGGCTCAGGATGAGACAGTTTTCGGCACGCTCGGTGATGATTTTGCAAACCCGGTCGGGGACCATTTCCAGGAGAATGGCGAACGCGCCTGCATTTTCGAGGGTTTTGGCATCCTCGATGATTTTCTTGGCCTGAAGCGCGCCTTTGCCCTGCACGCGGTAGCCCCCCAACGCGCTGACGCTCTGCGGAGTTAGCCCCAGATGCCCAATCGCCGGAATGCCCGCCTGAACGATGGCCTCAATCCGGTGGGCCATTTCTCCACCGCCTTCCAGTTTGATCGAATCACAATCGGCTTCGGCCATAAAACGCCCGGCGTTGCGGATGGCGCTCTCGTTGCTGGGTTGGTAGCTCATATAGGGCATATCGCCCACCAAAAACGCGGCCGCCGCGCCGCGCCGCACAGCCTGGGTGTGGCGGATCATATCCTCCATCGTAACGGGCAGGGTTTTATCGTATCCCAGCATCGTCATCCCCAGGCTATCGCCGACCAGAATCATATCAATCCCAGCCTGATCCTGGAAATAGGCGGTGGGGTAGTCATAACAGGTCAGCCAGGAGATCGGTTCGCCTTTTTCAGCTTTGCTGAATAGCGTGCGAATGGTAATTTTTTGTCGTTCAGACATTCTGAGCCTCCAAGAATTGGCACCATAAAGGCACAAAGAATCCCTTACGGGTTTTGTGCCTTTGTGGTGATGAAAGAAAAAAACGCAGCATGCGTTTATACAAAGACCATTACTCCAGCGGCAAGGCTGTTGTAAATTTCACTTCTTCAAAAATAAGACTGGTTTGGATCGTGGCAATATAAGGGAGGGGAGTAAGCTTTTCGAGAACAAATTGTTGCAACGCAACCCGGTTTGGCACGGCCACTTTCAATATATAGTCAAACTTGCCAGTGACATGATGACATTCCAGCACTTCTGGCATGATCTGAACGACGCGGCGGAAATCTTTAATCTCATCAATATGGTGGGTTTGCAAACTCACATTGATAAAGCACAGCATATCAAACCCCAGTTTTTCGCGGTTTAATACGGTCAGGCGCTGATCAATGTAGCCATCTTTTTCCAGCCGTTTTACCCGTGCGTGGGTAGAAGATGGCGATAAATCGAGCGTCTTCGCCAGATTAATATTGCTCATGCAAGCATCTTTCTGGAGCAACCGAAGAATTGCTTTGTCAAGATCATCTAAATCGTTCATTATGAATAATGTAACATAATATCTGCTCATTATCAATATATATTTTGATAATTGTGGTTATTTATAAATATAATTAGATATATTACCGATAACGAGCGATATAATTCATAGAGAAAAATTACTGACCCTCCCTCACCGAGATGCAAGAATTGCGTCTATCTGATATATCACCGATATATCTTTTTTCATAAATATCGTGACGAAAATAACTTGTAAACTTGTTTTTTTTCAGTCATAATACGGCATGGTGAAGTATGCTATCCATGCCTCTTTGGGGCATTTTTCAGGACGCAAAACACAACTATTTTCGTTTCGTTCCACCACCCAGATATAATGCAAATAGGAGCAAAATATGACAGCAAAATTGATTGACGGCAAAGCCATCGCTAAAAAAGTGCGCGAGCAAGCCGCCGCAGATGTAGCCGATATGGTCGCAAAAGGATACGCTCGCCCAGGGTTGGTTACTGTTCTCGTTGGGGCAGACCCTGCCTCCGAGGTGTATGTCGGCATGAAACAGCGCATGTGCAAAAAATTAGGGATGGAATCATTCAGCCACACGCTGCCCGCCGATTCATCACAGGAAGAAGTCGAAGCCCTGGTACACCAACTCAACGAAGACCCGAAGGTGAACGGCATTTTGGTGCAATTACCTCTCCCCGGACATCTGGATGACGAAGCTGTTTTGAAAGCGATCAGCCCCGAGAAAGATATTGACGGTTTCCACCCCCTCAATATGGGTCGTTTGGCCCAGAAGGGCCGCGAACCCCTGTTTGTTCCCTGCACCCCCGATGGCTGTATCTACCTCCTCGATGAAGTCGGCGTGAAAATGGAAGGCGCCAATGCCGTCGTGCTGGGTCGCTCCAATATTGTAGGCATGCCCGCCGCCCTGTTGCTCGTCAAGCGCAATGCCACAGTTACCATTTGCCACTCCCGCACCAAGAATCTGGCCGATGTTTGCCGCCAGGCCGATATTCTCATCGCTGCGGTTGGTCGTGTTGAGATGGTCAAGAAAGACTGGGTCAAACCCGGCGCCGCCGTGATCGATGTGGGTACCCATCGCATTGAGGATGACACCAAAGAGAAAGGCTACTATCTGACTGGCGATGTGGCCTTCGACGAAGTCAGCGAAGTCGCGGGCTGGATTTCCCCCTCCCCTGGCGGCGTTGGCCCGATGACGATTGCCATGCTAATGCGCAACACTGTTCGTGCCGCGCAGATTGCCAACGGATTAGTCGAAGTTTAGTACAAATTTAAAGAGCAAATTCGCAATTTGCTCTTTTGCGTATTTGAATATATTTCATAACTTATCACCCAAAAGGATACTCCCATGTCTCGATACAGAAACGCCAAGATTGATTTTGAACCCATTCACCTTGAACTGCTTGAACCCGTCCCATCGGATATTGATATTGCTCAGGCCCAGCAACCCAACATCAAAAATGTTGCCAAAATCGCAGAAGAAGTAGGTATTCTTCCCAGTGAGCTGGAACTTTACGGCAATCATAAAGCTAAAGTCCGCCTGGACATTTTGGATCGTCTGAAAGATGTTCCCGATGGCAAATATATTGACGTGACCGCCATCACCCCGACTCCGCTCGGGGAGGGCAAATCCACCACGATGGTGGGACTCAGCGAAGCGCTGGGCGCTCACTTAGGTAAGAATGTCTTCACAGCGATTCGCCAACCCTCCCAGGGGCCGACCTTCGGCATCAAGGGTGGCGCGGCCGGTGGCGGCTACAGCCAGGTTGTACCGATGGAAGATTTCAACCTGCACCTGACGGGCGACATCCATGCCATCACTGCAGCGAACAACCTGCTCGCCGCTGCCATTGACACCCGCATGTACCACGAATCCCGCCAGAGCGACGAAGCCCTCTTCCGCCGCCTGTGCCCCACCGCCAAAGATGGCAGCCGCCGCTTCGCCCTGCCGATGCTCAAACGCCTGAAAAAACTGGGCATTAACAAAACCGACCCCAATGATTTAACTCCCGAAGAAGTCTCCCGTTTCGTGCGCCTTGATATTGATCCCGAAACCCTGACCTGGCGGCGTGTGGTAGACATCAACGACCGCATGTTGCGCGGCATCACCATCGGGCAAGGCCCCAAAGAAAGCGGCTTCACCCGCGAAACTGGCTATGACATCACAGTTGCCAGCGAAATTATGGCGATTTTGGCCCTGACCACCGACCTGGCCGATATGCGCGAACGTTTTGGCCGCATTGTTATCGCCACCAGTAAAGCGGGCGAAGCCATCACCGCTGAAGACATCGGTGCCGCCGGTGCCATGACTGTCCTGATGAAGGATGCCATCATGCCCACCATGATGCAGACCCTTGAAGGCACGCCTGCCTTCGTCCACGCTGGCCCGTTTGCCAATATTGCCCACGGCAACAGCTCCATCATCGCCGACCGCATCGCCCTGAAACTGGCCGACTATGTGGTCACCGAATCGGGCTTTGGCGCCGATATTGGCATGGAAAAATTCTTCAACATCAAATGCCGCTATTCTGGATTAGTCCCCAGCTGTGTGGTATTGGTTGCAACCGTGCGCGCCCTCAAGATGCACGGCGGTGGCCCCAAAGTTGTTGCTGGCGCACCGCTGGCCCCCGAATACGTCGAAGAGAATCTCGAACTCCTCGCAGCCGGTTTGCCCAACCTGGAAGCGCATATTGAAAACGCCAAGCGTTTCGGCATCCCCGTGGTCGTAGCTGTCAATAGCTTCAAAGATGATACCCTCGCCGAGGTGGAACTGGTGCGCAAAGGCGCTATCGCCGCCGGCGCCGAAGATGCGGTTGTCTCTCGCCACTGGATGGAGGGCGGTAAAGGCGCCAAGGACCTGGCCGAAGCTGTTGTGGCCGCCTGCGAAAAACCCAGTGATTTCAAGTTCCTCTATCCGCTCGAGGGCACCTCAATCAAAGACAAAATTGAAGTCATCTGCAAAGAAATCTACGGAGCCGATGGCGTTGAATACTCCGAAGAAGCCGAAAAGAAAATTGCGCTTTACACCAAGCTGGGCTTTGACGAATTACCCATGTGTATGGCAAAAACACACCTGAGCATCAGCCACGATCCGCTGCTCAAGGGCCGCCCCACGGGCTTCACCGTGCCGATCCGCGACATCCGCGCCTCGGTTGGGGCCGGGTTCCTCTACCCGCTGCTGGGCGAAATGAGCACCATGCCCGGCCTGCCCACCCGCCCCGTGTATTACGACGTTGATCTCGACCTCGAAACCGGGCAGGTTACCGGCCTATTCTAAAGATATTTTTCCACAAATCAGACCTCCGAAGTTTTCGAAACTTCGGAGGTCTTTGATTCTGAAACACATGCCCTCACCCTGGCCTCAGTGAATATCCAGAAATAAATTCTTGGCTAAATTGGTTCAATTTGAACCAATTTAGCGGGAAGTTATTTTTAGATAATCACTTCGCTAAAGCTCGAATCAGGGTGGGGGTTTTTCGTGTATAATCAGGACGATTTTAGTAGGAATAAGCTCCGTACTCAAGGATAAACCTTCGCATGACTTCTACGCCCCTCAATCTCGCCCCCCTCAAGCCGATTCTTGAAAAACACGCCCCCGGCGGGCGCGTCAACCTGCTGCCCGCATTGTGGGAGGCCCAAAATCAATACGGCCATATCTCTGAGCCAATCGCCGCCGCCATTGGCAAAGCCCTCAAAGTGCCGCTTGCTGATATTTACGGCGTGATCGAGTTTTACACCATGTTCTACAAAGAACCCGTTGGCGATACCGTGGTGCGCATCTGCGTTAGCCCGATGTGTACGCAAAAGGGCAGCGAGATCATCCTCGACGCGGTGTGTGAGCATTTTGGTATTCAACCCGGAGAAACGACTGCGGATGGAAAATATACGCTTGAAGCCGTGGAATGTTTGGGACTCTGCGACCACGCGCCCGCGGCCCTGGTAGGGGAAGTTCCGACCGCGCTCCGTGTGGGATCGGATCCCCAAAGCTGGATTCAATCCCCGGAGCCTGCCCCGCTAGGCACCCTCGAAGGGGATCCGCGTTGGCTGTTGGGGGGTTGTGGCTCGGTAGACCCGCTCGACATCGCCGACTTTGAAAGCTGTGGCGGTTTCCTCGGGATGAAGAACGCCTTGAATATGCCTCCCACCGCCGTGGTCGAAACGCTAACCCAGTCCGGGCTGGTAGGGCGCGGGGGCGCAGCCTTCCCCACCGGGCTAAAGTGGAAGTTCACTGCCGAGGCCGAAGGGTCCCCTAAATATATTGTCTGCAACGCCGACGAATCGGAACCTGGCACCTTTAAAGACCGCGTCCTGATGGAAGGCTACCCCTACTCGGTTGTAGAAGGCATGGTCATCGCCGGGTATGCTGTGGGGGCGCATAAAGGTTATTTGTATATCCGCGGCGAGTATTTCAGAGCCACAAAAGTGATGCAAACTGCCATCGAGCGGGCGCGGCAAAACGGGTATTTGGGCGCAAATATTTGGGGAAAAGGCTTCGACTTTGAGATTGAAATTCGCTCCGGCGCGGGGGCTTATGTGTGCGGCGAAGAGACAGCATTATTTGAATCGATTGAGGGCAAACGCGGCTTCCCGCGCCTGAAACCGCCCTACCCCGTGACTCACGGCTTGTTCGGTAAACCCACCGACATTAACAATATTGAAACCCTTTCCGCCGCCTCATGGATATTGGCCTACGGTGCCGACTATTTCAAGATGACGGGTACCGAAAAATCAACCGGCACGAAAATTTTCTGCATTTCGGGCGACGTGGCCCGCCCCGGTGTCTACGAATATCCGCTGGGAACTACGCTGGGGGAGTTGATTGAACACGCCGGGGGCGTTACCGGCGAGTTGCACGGCGTACTCATTGGCGGTGCCGCCGGAACCTTTGCTAGCCCTGATGAATTAGGTTTAGTAATGAGCTTTGAAGGTTTGGCCGAGAATAAATATTTCCTGGGGTCAGGTGTAATCAATG
Organism: Chloroflexota bacterium; assembly: GCA_018648225.1. Lineage (NCBI taxonomy): Bacteria > Bacillati > Chloroflexota > Chloroflexota bacterium. The sequence continues at coordinate 10,590 of JABGRQ010000116.1, read as the reverse complement.
TGATTAACACCACGCGTGATATGAAGGCCATTGTTTACAGTCTGGCGCATTTTTTCGCCCATGAGTCTTGCGGAAAATGTTTCCCATGCCAATTAGGTACGCAGAAGCAACTTGAAATTCTTGATAAAGTCGTTGATGAGGCTGTCACCCTCGATGATATGGCGCGGCTGGAAGATGTCGGCTTTACGATGGCGAAAGCCTCCATTTGTGGTGTTGGGCACATGGCCTCCACGGCGATTCTCTCAGCATATAAAAAATGGCCGGAGATATTTATTGTAGATTGAAGACTGAAGACTGGAAATTAGTACCTTACAAGTAAAATTCTTGCACAGTGAGCAAGAATTTTGCACCACCAAGACACGAAGGCACGGAGAACAGCAAATTTATTTCCCTTTGTGACTTTGTGTATTCGTGGTGAAAGTTTTTTTGGCTCCGACTTGTTTGGGGCAGGTTGTACGAATGATCACTAATTTCAAATCACAAATCTCCAATTCATTGCTATGAATAACACCGGCACCTTCCAAACTTCCTGGCACGAATACCGCGGCGAATGGACACATGTCGAGGGTGAGATCATCGATGAAGCGCTAATTACAATCTATGTCAACGGCGCTGAACTGGCGACCATCATGGCGACGCCCTGCCAGCAAGATGCGCTGGCATTGGGTTTCCTGAAGAATGAGTCCATCATCGAGAATCTTGCCGAAGTTGAAATTGTGCATATCAGCAAGCTGGGTTGCTGCGTAGATGTTTGGCTTAATCATGCCTTCCAGAAGCCGGAACGTGTCATTGTAACCAGTGGTTGTGGCGGCGGGGTTACGTTTAGCGATCCCCGCCTGGGGCTTGAGCCCATTGCCAGTTCGGCACAGACCAACCCTGAGGTCTTGCGCGAGCAATTCCGTAAATTACAGCCGCCCAACAGTTTATACGCCCGCTCGCGCGGCGTACATGCTGCCGGTCTGCTCGATATGGAACGCGAAGTTTTGCTCGTAGTCGTCGAAGATGTAGGCCGCCATAACACCATTGATAAAGTGGCCGGGTTGTGTCTCCGAGATGGCATTGATTCTCGCGGCAAGGCGCTATTAGTGACAGGCCGTATTTCATCCGAAATGCTGCGCAAAGCCGCCCGCATGGGCTGTCCGCTGGTGGCTTCGCGTACTTCGCCAACGTCAATTTCCGTCGAGATGGCGCGCGCCTGGAATATCACGCTGGTTGGTTATGTGCGTTCTGGCCGCTTGCGGGTGTATAGCAATCCAGAGCGCCTGGGAGATTGGCGAGACAATACAGGAAGCGAACTCAATGACAATTGATCAAAATACGAAACTGGAAATTTTAGCCGAGCACTATAATGAAACTTTTGAACTTCAAAAAAGCCATGTAACTCGTCGAGACCGGCTGTTTATCTATATTCTTGGGCTTATCTTGTTTCTCTTGATCTATATGCAAGCGCCCAACGCGATCGGCGATTGGATCAACTCGTATATTGTCCAGCAAGTTGCCAATGGGCAGGAAAACTCAACACCCGCAAACATACTCGATGTTTCATTTATCGGTGCCATACTCTGGTTTGGATTATTGAGTCTGGTACACACTTATTTTCAAACCGTTCTGCATATTGAACGCCAATATAACTATATTTATGGGCTAGAAAAAGAGTTGAGCGCATATTTCGATGGAAATGCGTTTGTCCGGGAAGGCAAGCACTATAAAAAGCATAAGCTGAAATTCTCGCGGTTAACGAAAGTTATTTATTGGAATATTTTCCCCGCGTTACTGCTATCAATGGTTGCCTTGTGGCTGCGATTCGTAGTCATGACCCCAAACGTCCCAACTTTATATAAGATTATTGAAATCGTAATATCGGGGATTATTCTCATCTCTGAAGCCTTCTATTTATTAGCACTATACAAGAAAAGGTAAGCATGACAGACGAATACATTCAACTCACCATTGATGGCACCCCGATCAGCGTTCCCGCGGGAACAACGATCTTAGAAGCTGCGCGCGACGCGAGCATTGATATTCCTGTACTGTGTTATTTTGCCCACACCACCGCCAACGGGCTATGTCGTTTGTGTGTGGTCGAAGTGGAAGGGGCGCGCGGCCTGCAAGCCGCTTGCGTGGCTGCTGCTCACGATGGTGCCGTAGTGCGCACGCGCTCTGACGATGTGGACCGCGCCCGGCGCACAATTCTTGAAATGTTGGCCTCCACCGTGGATATCTCCGAAAGCCCTGAATTGCAGGAGATGGTCGTCGAATACGAGTGTTTCCCTGAGCGATTCGATAGCGGCAAAAAACGCCAACCGGCAATCATTGATGACAACCCGGTTTATCTGCGCGACTACTCCCAGTGCGTGTTGTGCTGGCGCTGCGTACAGGTTTGCGCCGATGATGCGCAATTTACCTATGCGCTCAATTTCAGCGGACGCGGCTTCGAGACACAGATCGCCACCTTCTTCGATAAACCGCTCACCGAGACCACCTGCGTCTTCTGCGGCAATTGCATCGGTGTTTGTCCAACGGGGGCTTTGAAGGCCAAACGCGAATATCTCGTAGAACAAGGCGTGGCACCGGAGAAGATTCTGGAGTTCACACGTCTAAAAGGGAAAAGAAGAGGTGCTCAACAATCCAACGCGGCAAGCCCGGACTAGGCCCAAAAAGAAAACGCAGCGACAATTTCGTTCTCGAACATCACCACTATTGGTATTTTCTTCAGGATAGTTAATGGAAAAGGAGTCAATGATGGTAGCAGATGAGAAAAAATCACAGCAAATTTCTTCCTCGGAAATAATCACTATCCGACCAACGGCCACAACTATGACGCGTCAGCACTTGCCAAATTTTGTTGGGATCTCCCAGGAAAATGCAGGATCAACTGGTATTTCGATGAATCTAGTCGTCATCCCGGCAGGCGGCGCTGCTAAACCCCATATCCATAAAGGTTATGAAACAGCCATCTATATGGTCAAGGGTAGAGTTGAAACATTCTATGGAGAGGGGTTGGGCAAATCAGTAATACATGAGGCGGGTGATTTTATCTTTATCCCTGCGGATGTTCCTCACCAGCCGGTAAATTTAAGTGATAAAGAACCTGCTCATGCAATCGTTGCCCGAAACGATCCAAATGAACAAGAAAGTGTTATGCCGTACAATATCCCCGCCAGCGATTAAGGGGAAGTTTTCATTTTAAATGACCATCCCCATACCATAATGTGATTTTTGTTAGATTTGCAGACTTCACAATTGGGATAGAATTCATTCCGAATTCGCCATCATCATATCCGAAGGGCTTTCGCTGCTATATGCGAGAAGCCCTGCTCGGAGATTACAGGATTTTGCTGACGAATGGCCATTCGTTATTTGCCTGTGAGAATTGGCAAGCAAAGGAGAGTCCATGGAAGAATCGATGCAAACCATTTTGTCATCCTATGCGGGGAAAAAGGAGGAGCTTATCCCGATCCTCCAAAATGTTCAGGATGCTTTTAGTTATATTCCCGAACACTCGATGACCGAGATCGCTCGTTTCACCGGCATTCCCGAAAGTCAGGTCTATGGGGTAGCTACTTTTTATGCGCAGTTCCGTTTCACCCCCCGCGGTAAAAAACACTGCATGGTATGCCGCGGAACGGCTTGCCACGTAAACGGCGCACCGCGCATCCTGGAAGAGATTGAAGAAGCCATCGGTATCAAAGAAGGCGAAACCACCGCAGACCTGGCCTATTCGCTGGAAACTGTGGCTTGCATTGGCGCTTGTAGTCTGGCCCCGGCGGTAATGATCAACGACACCGTAGAAGCCAAGCTGGACCCCAAGAAAGTGCGCAAACTCTTCGGGAGGGAAGTCTAAAATGAGTGAATTCACCACCCTTCAAAAAGAATCTTCAGCAGCCTGGGATGCGCTCGTTTCAGGTGATAAGCCCTTGATTACGATTGGCAACGCCACTTGCGGACGCTCGGCTGGTTCCATTGGCGTGATGGAAGCCATCCAAGCAGAAGCCATCGAAAACGACCTGGATTGCAACATTATCGAAGTTGGCTGTATCGGCTTATGCTATCTGGAGCCGATTGTTAGCATTCAGAAACCGGGACAACCGATGGTGGTGTTCGGCAATGTGACGGCCAAACAAGCCCCAAAGCTGGTTGCCGATTATTTGCTGGACGAGCAGATTCCCCCGAAGCTGGTTCTCGGAACCATTGGCGAAGAAACTATTCCCGATGTGCCCAAACTTTTCGAGCTGCCGGTGCTGAAGCCCCAGGTGCGTCGGGCGCTAAAGCGCTGCGGCTTCATCGACCCCACCGACGTAGGACACTACTTCGCCAACAACGGCTACTCCGGCCTGACTAAAGCAATAGAAATTGGCCCCGAAGGTGTGCTGGAAGAAGTCAAGCAATCCGGCCTGCGCGGGCGCGGCGGCGGTGGCTTCCCCACCTGGCGCAAATGGCGCTTCTGCCGCGATACAGAAAGTGACCAGAAATATCTCATTTGCAACGCCGACGAAGGCGACCCTGGCGCATTTATGAACCGCTCACTCATCGAGGGCGATCCCCATGCGCTGATCGAAGGCATGATTATCTCCGGGTTCGCATTGGGGGCTTCGATGGGTTATATCTACTGCCGCGCTGAGTATCCCCTGGCGCTGGAGCGATTGCGTTTGGCGATCGGACAAGCTGAAGAACAGGGCTTGCTGGGCAAGAATATCCTCGGTTCCGGTTTCAACTTCAAAATCAAAATCAAAGAAGGCGCGGGAGCCTTTGTTTGTGGTGAGGAAACCGCGCTGATCCAATCTATCGAGGGACAACGCGGCATGCCCACTATGCGCCCCCCCTTCCCGGCTGTTTCCGGGTTGTGGGGCAAGCCGACCATTATTAACAATGTTGAATCGTTGGCCTGTGTGAGTCTGATTTTGCAAAATGGCGCCGACTGGTTCACCGAATACGGCACCGAGAAAAGCACTGGCACCAAAACCATTGCCCTGGTGGGTAAAGTCAAGAACACCGGGCTGGTCGAAGTGCCGATGGGCACCACCTTGCGGAAACTGGTCTTTGACATTGGCGGCGGAATAGCAGGGGAAGGGAAATTCAAAGCCGTGCAGACCGGCGGTCCCTCGGGTGGCTGTGTGCCCGAAGCGCTGCTGGATATCCCCGTGGATTATGACTCGCTCAACGAAGCCGGGACGATTATGGGTTCCGGTGGCGTGGTCGTCATGGACGAGAAGACCTGCATGGTCGATTTCGCCCGTTACTTCCTGGATTTCGCCGAAAAAGAATCCTGCGGCAAGTGCGTGCCCTGTCGTCTGGGCACCAAGCAGATGCTCACTATTTTGGAGGACATCGTCGCGGGACGCGGAAAACCCGAGGATATAGATTTACTGGAAGAACTAGGCGAAGCCGTAAAAGCAGGTTCCCTGTGCGGGTTGGGGCAAACCGCACCAAATCCGGTTTTGACAACGCTGCGCTACTTCCGCGAAGAATACGAAGCGCATATCTTCGGCAAAGCCTGCCCCGCCAAACAATGTAAAGCTTTGATCAGCTACAATATTCTGGAAAGCTGTGTGGGCTGCGGCTTATGCCTGCGGAATTGTTCCGCAAAAGCGATCAGCGGTGAGCCGAAAAAACTGCACGTTATTGACCAGGAAATTTGTCATCAATGCGGCGTGTGCTACGAAGTATGCCCGCCGAAAGTTTTCTCGGTGGAAATCCGCACCGGCGAATTGGAGTTAGTTGATGCCTAGAATTTCTCCTCACCCCAACCCTTTCCTCCCACCGGGAGAGAGAGTCGAGCGAAGCGAGACGGGTGAGGAAATTTGCATGCAAAAAAGTGACTATTTATGACAAAACAAATCAACCTCACGATTGACGGACAGGAAATTTTCGCCCAAGCGGGCACGTCGATACTTGACGCGGCCCTGGCGAATGATATTTATATTCCGCATCTGTGCCACCACCCCGATCTGAAGCCGGTGGGCGCTTGCCGCCTGTGCGGAATAGAGATCGACGGCGGCAAAATGACCATGTCGTGCATGACACCGGTGCAAGCGGGTATTGACGTCAAAACCGACAGTCCGGCCATTTCGCAGGCTCGCAAGATCGCCCTGGAATTGCTCATCGCCGACCACCACATGGATTGCCTCGCTTGCGCCGCCGCCAGCGACTGCGGCCTGCTGGATACATCGGCCTATCTGGGCATCCAACCCGACCGGCTGGCGCGCTTGCGCCCCTCGGATAAGGGTTTGCCGATTGATGATTCTAACCCCTTTTTCCAGTTTGATCCCAATAAATGCGTGGTTTGTGGTATCTGTGTGCGCACCTGCGATGAAATTGTCGGCCTGGGCGCGTTGGGCTTCATCAACCGCGGTTTCAAAACCGTTATCGGCACTTTTGGCAATAAATCATTTGTCGACTCGATCTGCGAATCGTGCGGCGAGTGCGTTGTGCGCTGTCCGGTCGGCGCGCTGGCTCCCAAACGACCACAGTTCCCGGCCCGCGAAGTGCAGTCTACCTGTGTCTACTGCGGCGTAGGCTGCGGTATTTACCTGGGCGTTTCGGGTGATAAAGTCGTCAGCGTGCGCGGCGACCGTGAACGCCCCACTAACAACGGTAACCTGTGTGTCAAAGGGCGCTATGGCTTCAAATTTATCAATCACCCCGACCGGCTGACTACGCCGCTCATCAAAAAAGATGGCGAGTTCGTTGAAGCCACTTGGGACGAAGCCCTGGAGTTGGTTGCCACGAAATTAGCCGACCGCAAAGGCGAGCAGTTTGCAGCCCTGGCCTCGGCGAAATGCACCAGCGAAGAGAATTATCTGATTCAGAAGTTTACCCGCGCAGTCATGGGGACGAATTCCGTCGACCACTGCGCCAGGCTCTGACACAGCCCTACTGTGGCCGGTCTGGTCACTTCCTTCGGTTCTGGCGCAATGACCAACTCCATTGCAGAGATTGATAACGCGGGCACCCTCTTTGTGATTGGGGCCAACACCACCAACGCGCACCCCGTCATCGGGCAGCGGATGCGCCGCGCCGCACAAAACGGCACAAAACTGATCGTCGCCAACCCTAAAGAAATCGAGTTAGTGCGCGTGGCCGATTATTTCATTCAACATCGCCCCGGCAGCGACTCGGCTTTGCTGAACGGTATGGCGCGCTATATCATCGAAGAAAATCTGCACGACAAAGAATTCATCGCCGAGCATTGCGAGAATTTCGAAACCTTTAAAGAATCTCTGGAACTCTTCACCCCTGAATTCGTTGCCGAGATTACTGGCGTGCCCTGGGAGAAAATTGCCAGCGCGGCGCACACCTACGCCACCAACAAACCCTCAGCGATTTTCTATGCCATGGGCATTACTCAGCACACCCACGGCACCGACAACGTCAAGGCCGTAGCCAACCTGGCTATGCTCACCGGGCAAATTGGCAAGCCCTCCACCGGGGTCAACCCCCTGCGCGGCCAGAACAACGTTCAGGGTGCGTGCGATATGGGCGGCCTGCCCAACGTCTATCCGGGCTATCAGAATGTCACCATCCCTGAGCATCGCGAGAAATTCGAGAAAGCCTGGGGCTTCGCTGCGTCCGACGTCCCGACGTCGGACGTCAGACGCTTATCTGACAAAATCGGCCTCACCCATACCGAAATCTTCGACGCCATTTACGAAGGCGAAGTCAAGGCGCTTTATTTGGTTGGCGAGAATCCCCTGATTACGGAAGCCAACGCCAAACATGTGCGCGAAGCCCTGGAAAAGCTGGATTTCTTCGTCGTGCAGGATTTGTTCATCTCGGAAACTGCCCAATATGCAGATGTGATCCTCCCGGCGGCTTCCTTCGCCGAAAAAGAGGGGACGTTCACGAATACTGAGCGGCGGGTTCAACGCGTCCGGGCAGCGATCCAGGCCCGAGGGGAGGCCAAACCCGATTGGTGGATCACATCCCAGATCGCGCAAAAAATGGGCGAAAAAGGCTTCGACTTTGCCAATCCCTCCGAGATCATGGACGAGATCAACGCCGTCACCCCCATCTACGCGGGCATCACCTACGAGCGTATCGAAGAAGTTGGCTTGCAGTGGCCCTGCCGCAGCGCAGACGACCCCGGCACGCCGTATCTGCACAAAGGCAAGTTTGCCCGCCCCAATGGGAAAGGCCATTTCAACCCGGTGGAATACAAAATCTCTGCTGAAATCGCCGACGAGGAATATCCCCTCATCCTGACCACCGACCGCAGCTTGTATCATTACCACTCGGCTACGATGACCCGTCGGGTAGCGGGTCTGGAAGAGTTGGACAGCAACGAGTGGCTTAAGATCAACCCGGCCGACGCGGCCAAATTCGGCATCGAAGACGGTCAGTGGGTTGAAGTGACTTCACGCCGCGGCACAATCAAAGTGCAGGCCAAAGTCACCGATATTTGCCGCACCGGCATGTGCTCAATGACCTTCCATTTCCATGAAAGCCGCACCAACGAGATCACCAATCCGGCGCTCGATCCAATCGCCAAAATCCCCGAAACCAAGGTTACAGCCGTCAAGGTAAAAACGCTGTAAGCGCCTGTTTGCAGCAAAAGATTTCCGAAGTTATCAAAACTTCGGAAGTCTTGCGTTTAAAATGAATATTGCACGCCGGTCAATTCTTCCGACACTGCCCATAACTTTTTCGCCACAGATTCATCATAAGATGCCAGATTGGATCGCGCTTTAGCAGGATAGCCGCGCCAGCCGCCAAAACTACGCGGGCCGATGAAATCGCCGCCCTCGACCTCGGGGTGGGTTGCTGCAAATAAAGTGGGCAGCGCTCCCATCGCCGCTGACTGTGCAATCAGCGGATTCAGCGCGCTAAAGATGCCGCTGCTGTCTTGCAAATTCGTTGCCGAATAGCCGGGATGCGCCGCTACACTGAGGGTATCATGCCCCGCCGCGGCCAGCTTGCGCTGCAACTCGTAGGCGAACAATAAATTGGCGAGTTTGCTCTGTCCGTAGGCCAGCCATTTGCTATACGATTTTTCGCTGTTCAAATCATCAAAATTGATGCGCCCCGTTTTGTGCGCCTGGCTGCTAATCGTCACAATGCGCGCATTTTCAGCTTTCAGCACCAAATCGAGCAGCAGCCCGGTGAGGGCGAAATGCCCCAGATGATTTGTGCCCAACTGCATCTCAAAGCCTTCCGCGGTTTGGCGATAAGGGATTGCCATCACCCCGGCGTTGTTGATGAGCAGATCAAGCTGCGCGTATTCGGTACGCACTTTCTCGGCAAATTCGCGCACAGAGGCTAAATCGGCCAAATTGAGCGCCATCAAGTTGAGTTTGGCCTGCGGCGTTTCTTCCAAAATAGCTTGCACTGCGGCTTCACCCTTCTCCCGGCTGCGGCAGGCCATCATTACTTCGGCCCCTCTTTGCGCCAGCGCGCGGGCAGCTTCGTAGCCGATGCCGCTATTCGCACCCGTGATCAAAACCGTTTTCCCTGCTATATCCGGGATATTGGTTGTGTTCCATTGTTTGGTTGATGCCATAAATAGACTCCTTTGATGCGATCAGGGATTTCTCACCGCTATGCGGTTCGAATTGACGCTTGAATTCTGATTCCGAACTCAGGTGAATCAATATCATTCTGAGCAGAATTGTACCCGGTTGTTTTGCTATGGGTCAAAGGAAATCCAAACAAAAAAGCCGCAGAACAGGTGCGCGGCTTTGTGCATCAGATGAAGGTAAAAAAAGTGGGTTAGGAAAAACGTCCGTAGGCCACAAATACCGCCATCGCAAAGAGCATCATATTCATTAGGCCCATCGGGACAATTTCTTTACGGCGCAGATGCGTGAAAAAAGCGCCTGTCATGGTTAATGCCAGACCAATCGCCGCCAGCGGAGTCAGAATTGGCAAAATGCCAGTCAGGCCGGGCAAGATCAAACCCAATGCGCCCAGGATTTCCAACATGCCAATACCACGAATTTGAGCCTGAGAAAAATCTTCTACCCAACCCATCATGTCAACCATTTGTTCTTTGCTGCGCATCAATTTCATCATGCCAACCATCAGAAACATAAAGGCTAAAATTCCTTGAACAATCCATAGAACGATATTCATTGCGTTACTCCTTATAAAAATAAGTTTAATTGATGTGCAACCTAGATGTACGCTCACATCATTTTCTTACTTTTTCCGAAATTCTCTCTGCTACAATGTGCTCAATGAATATTCGCAGACTCACTCTTGATGATTTGCCCCTCGCCCTGGAGGGCGTATCAAGCCTCAAACCCGGTGTTGGCGCGGCGCATTTGAAAGATTTCCTTGCCGATGAGAAAAACTTTCTGGTGGTGGCGTTGATGGACGAACAGCTTACAGGGTTTGTTCTGGGGTACAAACTGGCGCGCATCGCCGGAGACCCGCATATGCTTTATATCCATGAACTTGAGGTTGCAACAGCATACCAACGCCAGGGGGTTGGGTCAGCGTTGATTGCGTCTCTACGGCATCTTAGCGAAAATGGCAAATTAATCAAGGCATTTCTAATTGCCCAGGAATCAAACCAGGCGGCGGTGAAATTCTATAAAAACACTGGCGCTCATCAACCCCATGATGATGATACTGTCTTTGTATACGGGTAAA
>JABGRQ010000115.1 GCA_018648225.1 Chloroflexota bacterium | reverse complement strand
TTAATAATGGGGCTGGCGCTCAAACGGTTGATTTTGCCGTCGAAGTTGATAACCCCTTAGCCACTAGCGTCACACAAATAACGAATAATGCTTCCATCGCCGACGAGTATAACTACAGCACGGATACTGCAACAGACACGAACGAACTTGCGACTTTGGGTAAAGGTATTCTGGATACCAATCAGACCTTTACTACAGGGGACGATGTCGCGATTGGTGAATTGGTCACCTATCGGGTGGTACTCTATATTCCACCGCATAGTGCTGGTGGCGGCGCCTGGTCCGGGTTGATACCCAACCTGACTATGACGGACGATCTGGACGAAGGTTTGGCTTTTGTCGATTGTCTCAGCGTAACACCTTCTTCGGCCAATCTCACCACCGATTTGATTGGCGATTTTGCCGCAGCCTGCAGCCCAGATACTGTCAATCCGCAAAATGGCAATCCCGCCATCTACCCAATTCCCCAAACAGGCTCAGGCAGTGCCGACGATGTTAATCAGGGGCGGCGGGTTCTCTTTGATTTGGGCAATGTGACGAACAATGGTACAGTGAACGAAACCCTCACTATTGAGTATCGCGTCGCCGTGCTGGATAGTGAGGATAATCTGCGCGGGGTGGGATTAAATAATACTGCCGTGGCAACCTGGGAGCAGAACAGCACCAAAAATGAAAGCACTGCCCTCGCATCGAACGTGACGGTTGTGGAGCCTTGGTATTATCTTGTCAAACGCGCCGACCAGACTTCCGTATTCACTGGCGCAACGATCACATTTACGATTGAAATCGGCCAGCGTGCCGAAAGTGATGCAGATGGCTTTGATGTTGTACTCAGCGATCCGTTGCCGGGCAGTTTGCACTATGTTCCCGGTACGCTGCGCATCGAAAGCGGCTGGGATGATGGGGGGACGGCTGTGATTAACGACAATGATCCAACCAACTTGCGCGTTACCTGGGAAAACTTCCCATTGGGGCAGACTGCGAATGTAGAATTTCAGGCTGTGCTGGATCGCCGGGCGCAAGAAAGTGTCGAGAATACAGCCTATCTGGCGTGGACCAGCCTCCCCGGAGATATGACCGCGGCACAATCGCCATTCAACCCCCTCTCCACGGAGCGCTTTTATGACCCACCATCTACCGTAGATATTTATGGCGCAGCGAACTCGTTGATAATTATGATCCGCGGGACCGCTTTGCCCGAGACTGGTTTTGCGCCCGGGGAAGTCACTGTAACCGAACCCGATGTGGGGACCAAGCCCTATGCATTGGATGACACGATTTGGCTGGATATTCCTGCCGAGCAGGTTCATGTGCCGGTTGTAGGGATTCCGCTCACCGAGCAGGGCTGGGATCTGACCTGGCTCTCAGAGCAGGCTGGTTATCTCGGGGGCACAGCTTACCCTACCCTACCAGGGAATACCGCGCTAACTGCCCATGCCTATTTGCCCGATGGCACGCCGGGTCCCTTCATCGCTATTGACCAACTCAAATGGGGCGATCCGATTTTGCTCCGCACGCCAGCTGCAACCTATGTTTATGAAGTGCGCCAGAGCTACTACGTTGAACCCAATGATCTTTCACCGTTGCGCGCTAACGATGGTTATGATTGGATTGCACTGATTACCTGTCATCAGTACGATGATGATTTACAAGCTTACCGCTGGAGGGTTGTCGTGCGAGCCGTGCTTATCGAGGTTGTTGAAAAATAAATTTTGCTTATACAATCAGGATGGATTGCTGAGAAACCATCTGTATTTATGAGATTTTTAGGTTCATTGCTTGACCGTCGTTTTGCATGATGGTATAGTGGCGCCCAATATGTCACAATTGTTCTTACGCACCAATATCAATACCACTGATAATACTAATCGTCGTCACAAGGCGATTGGGCGTTGGTGCGCGAATGTAAGAGCTTAGTTCAAGACAATTCAGCAAAACTTGTTTGACCAACGCCCCGAAACACGGGGCTTTTTTTTATCTAAGGAGGCTCCACAATGGCACCTAAAATTTCGCACGATACCCCCGTTTTCGCCGTTCCTGATGAAAATCTTGTCCCGGTCAGCCAGCATTTATCGGAGATGGCGGTTATTCCTCCCTCACGCATGTTCTTGATTAAAAAATCGCTCAAGGTATATCAGGATAAATACCCTGAACTCCCGATTTTTGACGCCTCACAGGGGGATGGCGGCGCCAGTTTACCCGGTGTACCGCGTGAACTGTTGGAGCGGGCGCTGGAATTACAAATTGAGCACGGCACCAGTTACGATATGCCCTTTGGCACTCAGGCTTTTCGTCAAAGTGTAGCCGAAAAATATTGGCAATTTGACTCCGAATCCGGCTACGGCCCGGCAAATATTCTGAGCGCTACGGGTGGCCGTGATGCTCTGGTGAAGGCTTTTCAAGCAATGCTGGTGTTGGGGTATGGCCGTCAGGGTGATGTAATCATGGTCTCGCGGGTGCCGTGGATTTCATATAATTGGGGGCCTTATGGGGTCGGTGCCAATGTGATGTGGTCGCCGGGACACCCCGATGAGGGTTGGGGGTACACCGAAGAGGGCATTAAAGCCGGGGTGGAGTTCGCCGCTAAATCGGGCCGTAAAATTGCCGGGATTGTGATTACCAACCCCGATAACCCCACCGGCCTGACCATCTCGCCGAAGCGTCAGGCTGCTCTAGGGCGCGCCGCCCTCGATGCCGGGGTAGCCTTTGTACTCTACGATTGGATGTATCACTTCGTCACCGATGAACAGCCCATGGATTTGAATGCCTTCCTGAAAACATTTACTCCGAAAGAGCGCAAACGCCTGCTCTTCTTGGACGGCCTCACCAAAAGCCTGGGTGGCTCAAATATCCGCAACGCCCACCTGATCGCTTCGGAAGAAGTGATCAAATTTATAGTTGCGCGAGCCTCGCACTCGGTAATCCCGGCTTTCTTTGGTCAGGCCGTAGCAATGGCGGCCTACGAGATGGGCTTTGCTAAAGCCAGTGCCACGATTAGCGAACCCACCAGTGCCAGCCGTAAAGTCTTGAAAGCTTTTCTGGATCAGCATCAATTCAAGTATGTTCTGGGGAAAGGTTATTATGCTTTTATTCATGTCGGTCCCTGGCTTGAAAAGCGCGGCTGGAGAGATACTGAACCCTTTGGGCAATATATCGCCGAAGAGCACGGTTTGGCCGTTGTGCCGGGCGCGTTCTTCTCACCCTATGGCGGCGAGTGGATCCGTTTCTCATACGCAACGCCAGCAGAGCGCACACAGGGCGCAGCCGAGCGTTTGTTGCAAGGCCTGAAAGCGCTGGAATAACAAACTCATTCACCGCAGAGTGCGCGGAGAACATAGAGTTTTTTTGTATTTCTGTGGTGGTCAACAGTACCTTGAACATTGTGTCCAACCTTGTCATTCCGAGCGCAGCGAGCGAAGCGAGGAATCCCTGCAAAGTGGTTTGATTTATCGCCTACGCAGGCACTTTTTTTCGCTTGACTTCAGGGATTCTTCGTCGCTTTGCTCCTCAGAATGACACCGTAGAGTGTTCAGGCTACTGTTGACCACTACAGTTTTTTTGTATTTCTCTGCGTACTTTGCATTCTCTGTTGTAAATACCTGAATGCGGCGGAGGTCGCCTTATGTATAACCCTGCTCAATTTGCCGAGAAATACCAACTGGCACTGGATACGGCCCTCAAAGACCAACCTCAAAATGGTATTTGTGGCATGGAAAGGGAATGGCATTTGCTCGATTCCCAATTACGCCCCCTGCTCACCGTTGGCTCTGGTCCCGATAAAAAATCGTTCGTCGATTATTTGCGGAATTGTTGTATTTCGCCAGATTTGAGAGCTTACAGTCAGCTCGAAGCCTTTCATTGGATGACCGAATGGGCGACGCGCCCTTACTACCATATACGCGGCGCGGTTTACGAAATTCACCTGCTGGAGGCCGCGCTGGTCAATGCAATCCACAGCGCCGGGCAGCAGTTTGGAGAACGCTTATATACCTGGCAGGGGAATTTGCTCTACCTCACCGATGTAAGCATCGATTCGGTGCCATTTTCCTGGCCGTTAGCGAAACGTCGTTATGTACAACGCTGCGTTGATATTTATGGCGATACATTGGCGACGGCAGGAACCCACGCCAATCTATCCCTGCCTGAGCCGCTCCTGGCCTGGGATTTCATGCATTTGCCTGCTTCCGAACGGCGCGGCCTGCACCTGGATGATTATAAGAATCGCATCTATACCACAGGCACGCGCCTGATGCGGGCATTTGCGGCGTTGTTTATCGCCACATCTGCATCTACACCGTTTCAGGCGCAAATCAATGCCGGGCAGCCTGTGGTCGTACTCACCGAATATGATTCAATCCGTAACCTGACCTTCCCAAACCCCACAACGCTGGATGTGCCCGATTTGTATCGTACACATCGCGATTATCTCAATTTATCTTACGAGTTGGTGCGCAGCGGGGCGCGTTTTGGCAATAATAACTGGACCCCTGTGCGAGCGCGTTCCAATGTGGAGCCGATTGAGCGTTTGATCGCTGTCACCGATGAGCAGTTGCACAGTATTTACAACCGAGGTTTGTACGCCCTCGGAGAGAGCAGCCCGGTAGACGAGATGGCGCGCCTGATCGAAACCGAAAACCTGATGGCGCGCATCAACATTCCCATGGCGCGTGTGGAAGTGCGCACCGACGATGGCGGCAATCCGCTGGAAGTCGATATTGCCAATCTGATGCTCAAACAATTATTACTCATGCGCTTCTACGCCGACCCTGAATTTGCGCGCGGTTTTCGCTATGATGCTGAAGATATTGCCCGCGCCCGTCGTAATGAAACGCAGGCTGCTCGATACAGTCTGCGCGCCAAAATTGAGAATCCGCTCACTGGCAAGCCAATCGAGATGCGCCAATTCCTTCACTGGGTGCTGCAACAGGTACTTCCATTGGCCGAAGTATTGGGCTGGCAGGATGATTTAACACCTCTGGTTGAGATGGCTGCCGGAGGTCCGAATACGGCTCAAAAATTGCGCGCTCGCCTGTGCAACGAGTTTAGCCAGTGCGATGATGTACCGACCGAATTGCTGCGGCAACTCGCCGAAGAGCGCGAAGCTGAACTCAATCAGAATATTAAGTCGATTGCCGCCGATCAGGCGTTTCTGGTGCAAGAAGATAATAAACTGGGCGATCTGTTACAATCGGCGCGGCATCATGTGCGTCTGGCCCCTGCGGCTCCAATCCGCTTTCGCCCGCTAGAAGAGGAGATCAAAGCAATGAGCTACCCTGATAAAACAAGCGAGATTGTTGAGCTTGCCAAAAGCCTGATTCGCATTCCATCGATCACGGTTGGCGCGGAAGAGCGTCTGGATGAAGTCCATCGCGCTGCTACGCTGGTGTTTGATTATTTACGTGATCACGGCCTGGAAGTACGCTATTTCAACAATGCCAAATACCCGGCGGTGCTGGCCGCCTGTCCGGGACAGATGCACGCCCCGGTGATGTTCAGCGGCCATTTCGATGTGGTGGCTCCCGAACCGGATGACAGTCAATTTGAGCCGCGCCTGGAGGGCGATTACCTGTGGGGGCGTGGCTCTGGCGATATGAAAACTGTGGTAGCCACCTATATGGTCTGGCTAAAAGATACGCTCAAAGCTGGACATCCCTATCCCCCGATCAACCTGATGCTGATTGGCAACGAAGAAAATGGCGAAAGTGAGCCGATGGGCACACCCCATGTTTTACAAGTACTCAAGAATGAAAGCGGCTATGCCCCGGAACTTTTCATCGCTGGAGAACGCACCGAGGAGAGTGGAACTGGCCTGTGGGGGGAAGTTTGCACACAAAATCGCGGTATGATGCGCTTTGATGTGGTGGGGCGCGGCCAGCGCGGTCATAGCGGAGTAGCTGGTGCCCAGGCCGATCTTAGCGAACGCATGTTAGCGGCCCGCGGCGCGCTGATCGAGATCATGGCGCAGTATCTTACGCTTGAAAGCGCCGATGGCTGGCAATCTCAAGCGCGTTTTCCTTTCCTGAAGGTTGGCACGCCGGGGGTGTACAATATCACCGCAGATTACGCGATCCTCGGCGTTGAAGTGCGCCCGATCCCGCAAGACGATGTCGATGCGCTATTTGCCGCGGTAGAGCAGTATTGCGGAGAAGTTGGGCTGCAGGTAGAAAATGTGATCAAAGAGAACGGCATTGTTTGTGACCCCCAAAATCCCTATTTGGCAGCGTTGATCGAAGCCGTCGCTCAGGCTTCTGGTGAACCCGCTCAAATTGGACGTAAATTGCCCGGGACCAGTGCCCGCTTCGCCCCCCGCGGGCAGGGCGTGGTTTGGGGTCAAAGTGGCATTGGGCCGCATTCCAAGGTTGAACGGCATTATATCCCCAGCATTTTGCCATATTATCAGGCCCTACAAGCATTTGCCAAAATTTTGCTTCGGGGTTAGGGTAAAGGAATCTTTGAAATGACTTTGTCTGAAAAACCTGTCGTCATCATTACCGGCGCTTCATCAGGGATTGGTGAAGCGACCGCTCGTTTATTGGGCGTTACGCATGGCTATTGCCTGGTGCTGGCTGCACGGCGCATGGAGCGGTTGCAGGCTCTGGCGGATGAAATCGAAGCCGCGGGCGGGCAGGCATTGCCCGTTGCTACGGATGTGACCCACCTTGACGACATTCAGCATCTGGTTGAAGTTGCTTTGGCACGCTTCGGGCGGATTGATGTCTTGTTCAACAACGCCGGATTTGGGCGCATGAAATGGCTGGAAGAACTGGAGCCGGTGAAGGATATTGATCTTCAGCTGAAGGTTAATATTTTTGGGGTGATACAGATGACCCGTGCCGTTTTACCTTATATGATTCAGCAGCGCAGCGGGCATATTATCAATATGGCTTCGGTAGCCGGGCTGGTAGCTACGCCGACCTATACGATCTACGCGGCCAGTAAGTTCGCAGTGCGCGGTTTTACAGAGGCCTTACGCCGCGAAGTGGGTATCTGGAATATCCATGTCACAGGGATATTTCCTGGTGGGGTGGCGACCGAATTTATTGCGCATACTGGAGTCAAGCGTAAAACAGGCTTGAGCACTCCAAAGCTGCTCAAATTAACCGCCGAAGACCTCGCACAGGCAGTATATAAAATCATCCAGCGTCCCCGCCGAACGGTGATACTCCCCTGGCCAATGAAAGTAACCTATTGGCTTAACACACTTTTCCCCGGCCTGGTAGATTGGAGTATTGAACATCGTTTTACGATTCCGGAGCGTTTAAACAAATAGCCCCAACCGGGGCTATTGACTGTATGGCTTCTGTTATTGAAAACGCTAGTCCTTATCTTTGGGGGGTTGTTCAACGATTTCGATTTCTTCGTCGGGTTCGTCTACCGGGCTGATATTCTCCAGCGCAAGAATCCCGTTACGGGCCTGATTGAGCAGACGCTCCAACTCTCTTTCAACGCGCAAGAGTGTTTGAATAACGTAGTTATCGGCTTCGAGGCGTGTTTTTTCGGCATCGATTTCAGCCTTTTTACGCACTTCATCTGCGCGAACTTTGGCAGCCTGAACAACAGCATCCCGTTCCACAAGCTGGTTACTTTTTTCGCGGGCCAATCCCAGCGTGCGGTTGGCTTCTTCCTGGGATTGCGCCAGAATACGGTCGCGCTGGGTAAGTACCTGTTGCGCTTTTTTGACTTCGTCCGGAATTGTCACGCGCATCTGATCAATTAAATCTAGCATGCGATCTTCATCCACAATCACATTATGGGTGAGCGGTATGGGACGGCTTTCGTTGAAAAGTTCTTCGAGTCGATCTACAAGATGGAGTATGTCCATGCGATGTCTCCTGAGAGGACACGGCGAGCGAGGGAGTTATAACTGTGGGGCGTGGGTCACGCTTCTGCAAACAGAATCTTACAACCCCAGATTATCTGATTTAGTTGCAAGGTTTGATCCAAGATAACACGGAATCAAGCACTTCGTCAAGTAGCCCAGTTGGAGCGAGTGCAGATCAATCCCGCAGCGATGAAGTTGGCACAATATCTTGTTCGTCACCGAGTTCGGCAAAACGAGTTTTAAGGGCAGCTTCGACATGCAAAGGCACCAGGCTGCTGACATCACCGCTGAGAGATGCTATTTCTCGCACCGTGGACCCCGAAAGGAAGGTGTGTTCTTCGTGCGTAATCAGCGCCACAACTTCAATATCCGCAGAGAGCCGGTGGTTTGCCAGTGCCATGCGGAATTCGTATTCAAAATCGGAAAATACGCGCAATCCGCGTACGATTACCTGTGCACCGATCTCTTTGCAAAAATCAACCGTCAGGCCGCTGTACCCCGTTACATGGATATTCGAGTCATTCTTGAAACATTCTTCGGCAAATGCAATTCGGTCGGCAGGAGAAAAAACCAGCGACTTAAGCGGTTTGTCGTAAACGGCTATAATAACTTCATTGAAGAGGCGGGATGCGCGTTGGGCAATATTTATATGCCCATAATGGATTGGATCAAAGGTTCCGGGGAAAACAGCTCGAACCATAGAATATCCTTGAATTCTAGCTAATATCCGTGCTTTCAATCTGCCAGAAGCGCTTCAGCGCAACAGCAAGCGTTTTGTGTTCGGGCGCTGTCAAATCGGCATCGCGCTCGAAAAGCGTGGCGGCATGTTTCCGCGCTTTCTGAATTAACTGAATATCCGTCAGGCTGGCTAAACGTAAGGCTGAGAAACCTGATTGCCGCGTGCCCAAAAAGTCGCCGGGGCCGCGTTGATCCAGGTCTTTTTCGGCCAGTACAAATCCATCGTTGGTTTCAGCCATTGCTAACAGGCGTTCATTTTCGACCGCGTCGGCGCTGCCCGGAATCAGCAAGCAATACGCTTTTGCTGCTCCGCGTCCCACCCGGCCGCGGAACTGGTGCAATTGCGCCAGCCCGAAACGATGCGCGCCTTCGATCAGCATCACCGTGGCATTGGGAATATCCACACCAACTTCAACGACTGATGTGGATACCAGAATATGAAACTCGCCATCACGGAACTTTTCCATTACGGCGTCTTTTTCGCCGGGGGTCATGCGTCCATGCAGTAAACCTAATTTGAACTGGCTAAATACTTCTTTTTGCAGGCGAGCATGTTCTTCAACGGCAGCCTTCTCTTCGCTTTTGTCGCTCTCTTCCACCAGTGGATAAATAATAAAAGCCTGATGCCCATTATCGACCTGACGGCGAATAAGGCTATAAGCGCGTTCGCGCTCTTTCGGGGAAAGCACATGTGTTTCTACGGGTTGACGCCCTGGTGGCATTTCGTCAATCACCGAAACATCCAGATCGCCATAAACCGTCAGCGCCAGCGAGCGCGGAATGGGGGTGGCGGTCATCACCAACAGGTGCGGATTATCGCCCTTTTCGCGCAGCGCAGCCCGTTGATGCACGCCAAAACGATGTTGCTCATCAATAATTGCAAGCTGTAAATCAGCGAATTCCACCGGGTCTTCAATCAGCGCGTGTGTGCCGATAACTACTTTGATTGCGCCTGTAGCCAAACCCGCGCGAATTTCGGCCTTCTCGTTCTCAGGCGTTGCCCCAATCATGAGATGAATCTGTTCGGGTAAAAGAGCGCCTTCTCCTTTACTGAGAATTTGCAGCAAGTTGTGATAATGCTGCTCCGCCAGAATGCTGGTCGGGGCCATCATGGCGGCCTGTGCGCCTGCCTGAACGACCATCGCCATCGCCATTGCCGCGACCACGGTTTTTCCGGAACCCACATCGCCCTGCACCAAGCGGTTCATCGGATGCCCGGCAGCCAGATCATGGATAATTTCGTCCAGCGTGCGTTGTTGTGCGCCCGTCAGGTTGAAAGGTAGCCTTTCGATCTGAGCCGAAAGCCAGGCGGGATCAATCTCAAAAACGCGGCCCAGGCGCGCCGCCCAAATTTGCTTTTGTTGCAGCACGCCCAATTGCAATAAAAAGATTTCATCAAAAGCCAGCCGGTGTCGGGCTTGCCCTAACATTTCCCACGATTCGGGGAAATGGATATGTGCCAGGGCCACGGATAAATCGAGCAATTCGGCTTCTTCGAGCAATTGAACGGGCAAATAATCTTCAACTTTATCGGCCCAATCGGTCACAACCGCGTGCATTTTGTTACGCAGCCAGCGCTGGGTGATCTTGGCCGTCAACGGATAAATCGGCACAACCCCATCGGCCATCAGATGTTTCTTTTCCACCGGCGACCAGTCTGGGGAGTTCATCGTCAGCCGCCCCAGGTATTGGTCGGTTTTGCCAGAGAGCACAATCTGATCCCCGCGCTGTAATTGTGTGGCGATCCAGGGCTGGTTGAACCAGGTGGCCCGAATTGCGCCGCTGTTATCGCTGATCACGGCTTCAACAATTTTCACGCGTCCCCCGCGTATCGACCGGGTAGTGATCGATTTTACTGTGCCAATCAGGCTCACTTTTTCGTCGTAGCGCAGTTTAGCAATTGGCATCATGCGCGAATAATCGTCGTAGCGGCTGGGGAAATGGTATAGCATATCGCCCAGGGTGCGGATGCCCAGATTTTCAAGCGTTTCTGTGTAACGTTCCCCAATATGCTTGACGGTGGTGACACTCCCGTGAAGGTCGGCGCGCTGACCAGGGGGGAGTTGCACGCGCGGCCTGGGGGCTGATTCTGCTGTTTGGGGCGTTGCATCCACCTCGGGCGGAGTTGGCTCATCCTGTGCCTGGGGTGCGGGTTTTTCCTCCGGAACCGGGGAAACTTCCATCTCCTCAGTGGGTTGGGGGTGATCTTCCCCCAACTCCCGTTGGATGCGATTCCATAATCCAAAAAGGGTCTCTTTGCGAGAAGTTTCACTCAAGCGGTGATAATCGCGCAGACGCGCGCCAACCGCCTGGATAAGGGGTTCGGGTAAGCCATCGTTGCGGGCTTCAGCGCTCCAGTGTTCGAGCATTTGTTCCAGACCGCCAATGACAGCATTATTCTGATACCCGTTTTTGGCTTCTAGTTTAAAGTAGTTGCGGAGTTTTGTGATTGAAGGCTTCATTGGGGCTATTTTACCAGTTTGTGCCTATTTCAGCACAGCGGCAATGCCCAGGCCATTGGGGCCAACGTGTGTGCCGATCACGGGTGTAGCGTTGAGCACATGGATGGGTGAGGGCAGGTTCAGGGCTAAATCTGCAAGCAGTTGGTGAGCATCGGCCTCGGCGTTGGTGTGCATAATGGCAAGTTCTTCGAGCGGGCCGAGTTTGTGGATCATGGTTTTGAAGTGTTCAATGGCTTTGCGGCGGGTGCGTGCTTGACCCATATTGAGCACTTTACCTTCGCTTACTTCCACAAAAAGTTTGACGCGCAGCAACGCGCCAATGCGGGCCGTTGCCCACGAAACGCGCCCGCTGCGGCGAATATATTCCAGTGTATCCAGCATTGCCAGTACACGGATTCTCTTTTGGAAGCTGTGCAAATGATCGAGAATTTTTTCTGCGCTAAGCTCCTGCGCGGCAGCTTTGGCGGCGGCCAGCACTTGAAAGCCAATCCCCATGGAGAGTGATGTACTATCGATAACATGCACGCGCTCCCCAAAGGACTGAGCGGCGATTTTGGCCGTGTTGAATATGCCGCTCAACTGGCTGGCAACATGTAGCGAGAGAATGGCTTTAGCGCCTTCCTGAAAGAGCTTGGTATAGATTTCCTGAAATACGCCCATGGAGGGTGTGGCGGTGGTAGCGGGTGTGCGTAAATAGGGGAGGCGCTCGTAAAATTCTTGCCGTGAAATATCTTCGCCATCGGTGAAGCTTTCCCCATCCATGACGATGATCGCCGGAACGACGCGGATGTGATGTTGCTTTACCAATTCAGGCGGGATGTCGGCTGTGCTGTCGGTGACGATTCCAATACGCATAGTTTTGTGTCAAAAACAGGGGTATGCGGGTGCGCACCCGCATACCCCTGTTTTTGAGTTTCTCCCTTTGTAGATTTTATTCGATGGAAATAATGAATTGATAATGGGGTTGTCCGCCGTTTTGAATTTCAACTTCAAGATCGGCGTAGGTTTCTCGAATTTGGTCGGCAATCTGGTTGACTTCAGCTTTCTGGATGTCGGCGCCGTAAAACAAGGTAATGAGTTCGAAGTCATCCGCGGCGGCTTTTTCCAGAAAGGCCAGGCAAGCGGTGGTGAGGTTGTCCGTTGACAAGATTAGTTTTCCGTTGTGCAGCACAATGATTTCACCCTCGTTGACGTTGACTCCGTCAATTTCCACCGTGCGGGTGGCGATGGTGATTTCGCCAGTTTCCACATCTCCCAGGGCCGATTCCATATCGGCGACGACAGCATCGAAATCGCCATTCGGGATCAGGCGCAGCAGCGCGCTAAGTCCTTGGGGAACGGTGCGGCTGGGGATTACCGCGGCTTGTTTTACGGTCACCTCGCTGGCAGCTTTGGCAGCCATGAAAATGTTTTTATTATTGGGCAGGATGATTATTCGATCGGTGGGCAAATTTTCGAAGGTCTGTAGAATCTCTTGGGTGCTGGGATTCATGGTCTGGCCGCCCTCGACGATAGCGGCGGCACCCAGGCTGGCAAAGACATTGGCAATTCCAGGGCCAGGGGCCACAGTAATCACAGCGATTTGACCAGGTTCCACCGGGGTAAGTTTTATGGGCTGCGCTTTGCTGGACTTTTCAATGTCTTCCATTTGGGCGAGCAGGTTTTCGATATGTACTTTGGTGATGGTGCCAATCGACATGGTGTAGTCAATGGGTTCGTAGCGCTTTTCGGTGGGTACGTGGATGTGCATGCGATACATGCCTTCGCCTTCACCAATTTGAATCGAAGTTCCCATTTTTTCCAGATCGCTGTAGAATTGTTCGAGAATTAAAGGTTCATGCGGTCGGAAATCTACCACCACCTCATAATCCTGGCCTTCTTCTACGGTTTCCATGGCGTTATCGAAATTTAATGCCGACAAGGATTTTACCGAGGCGACCGCCGTATCCAGTGGCATCCCCTTTGAGAAGCGCAACATGCCATCCAAAAGGAAGAAAAACCCTTTGCCGCCCGAATCAACAACGCCAGCATCCTTGAGCACGTCAAGCAATTCAGGCGTGCGTTCTACAGAAGCACTGGCTTCTTCTACCGCAATTTCAAGAATTTCGTAGGGGTCTTGGGTTATTGCCAGCGCTTTTTCAGTTGCGCTGGCAATATCTTTGGCGACGGTTAGGATTGTGCCTTCAACAGGGCGCACAACTCCTTTGTAGGCTGTGTCGCGCGCAACTGCAAATGCCTTCGCAAAAGTCTCCCCGTCAAGTACGTCTTTACCGTCAAGGGCGCGAGCAACCCCACGCCATAATTGCGATAGAATAACTCCGGAATTGCCGCGTGCGCCCATCAGGGCGCCTTGCGCCAGGGCGTTTGCAATTTTTTCGATGCTGCGTTCGGGGGAGTTTTTAATTTCGTTATATGCCGACTGCATGGTGAGTACCATATTTGTCCCTGTATCGCCATCGGGAACAGGGAAAACATTTAGCGCATTGACCATTTCGTGATTGGTGCGTAGCCAGGTGAGGGCTGCAAAGGCTAAATTCTTGAAGGCTAATCCGTCAATGGGTTCCTGGCGCAATTTTTCAACAAATCCAGGTGTTTCTTGGGGTTGCGGTGGTGTCGTCATAAATGAAATACTCCTAAAAAATTATCAGTTACAGGAGAATCGTAACCGATACCGTTAATGGGGAATGTCCCAGGTGTTGCGCGTGATTACGATTCAAATTCGCTGATTCTCAACCCCTGAACATGAACATTGATCTCATTAATCGGCACCCCCAGCGATTTTTCAACATGAAAACGCACCGTGTTAGCAACGCTGGAAGCCACGGACTTGATGCGGGTTCCGTACTCGATGATAATATACATATCAATATTAATATATTGTCCGGTGTAGCTGACTTCAGCACCATGGGTAGGGTCTTTGGTGAGCAAGTGTGCGATGCCGTCAACAACATTTTTCGATGCCATACCCACAACGCCGTAAGACCGCAGTGCAGCCTGATAGGCAATTGTAGCGATAGCTCGTGGGGCAACATGAATGCTGCCAATGGGGGTAGTTTCGTTTGTCATGGTTTTACTCGCTTGAAAGAGATTCTGATGTGTGGTAATATTCTCCGGTTATTGGCGGCATGAAGGTATATGCCGTCCTGGTATTATAAGACTTACGCAGTTCATTGAGAAGAGCTTCATCATTTTGGGTATCTCTCTGTAGAATGCGTTAGCGCTTAATATTATTTTTGAAAGGAACGGTACGATGGCTGTTTGTGAAAATTGTGGAAAGAAGACCGCTTTTGGTCGCAATGTTCCCTGGTCGAAAAAATCAACGCTTCGGCAGTTTAAACCTAATCTGCAAAAGGTTACGGTTTATAAAGATGGTCAGAAAGTTCGCAAGACTTTGTGTACTCGCTGCATCCGTACGATGGTAAAGACCGCATAGTCTAGAGTGTTATTGGGCGATTTGCCCTATTGTTATTCCGACATCTGAAAAATAGGGGATGGGCAAGGTAATTCGTACCTCGCCCATCCCCTATTTTTTGCTATTTAATCAACATTTATGTGCTCGAAATACTGGATGCTTTAACACACTCCTGACAAGATAGTTGCACAGAAATCACAAGATGATTATCGCTGAATAGCAGATACATACACCCACAGCCAAAACGGTACTAAACCACCAATTGCCAGCAAGGCTATTAGCCCCAAAAACGCCGTACCCCAATCAATATCTAGCGGATCATTTTTAGGAATAGCAGCTTTTCTGACTGGTTGGGATTGTATTGGTGATACAGGAGGAGATGGCGGAGTCGCAACAGGTTCATAGTATATGGGTTGAGCGTCTGGACGTGGAGCGGGCGGGGTAGGCTGCGATGATGATTTGTTTTCTTTTGAAAAAGTTATCAGCACGCGTCCCAATTGGTCAGCAGTCCGGTAACGGGCCGAAGGCTCTTTCGAGAGCACCTTCATAATAATTCGGTTGAGATTATCGTCAATGGTGTCGCGAATTTCTTGCGGTGGGCGCGGGTTTTCATCTCTGTGCATGCGCGCCAACTCCGCCCCTTTTTCTGATTCAAAGGGAAGTTTCCCGGTGAGCATCTCGTACAGGATTACGCCCAAACTATACACATCGGATGCTGGGGATGGAGAACGCCCACGGGCTTGTTCTGGCGCAAAATATTGCGGTGATCCCCATACGATTTCTGAGCGTTCATCCGGGTGAATCGAAGCCAATGCCCGTGCAATGCCAAAATCTGTAACTTTCAGGCGTCGATCCGGAGTTACGAGCATATTCTGGGGCTTGACATCACAATGCACCAACCCGGCTCTGTGTGCGTACCCAATTCCGGCACACGCTTGCACAATCAGTGATGTTGCCGACGGCGTAGAAAAACGCCCGCGTTTCTCGATCCACTCTTTGAGCGTAGCCCCGGGCATATGTTCCATGACTATGAAAATTCGCCCCTGGTCTAGCCCAAAATCATGTACGGTAACGATGTTCGGGTGTGAAAGATTTGCGGCCGCTTTGGCTTCCTGGCGGAAGCGTTCGCGAAAAGCAGGGTCATGCGAAAAATTCTTGCGCAAAACTTTGATCGCTACGGTGCGTTCCAGCATTAAATCGCGGGCTTTGAATACTACAGCCATCCCGCCGCTGCCCAGTTGCTCTTCTAATTGATAGCGATTGTTGAGAAGATTTTCCATAAGCTTCGCATCTATTTGTCTTTCGGGTAGAATTGTACCATTCTTGGTGTCGGAATAATAATCATGCCTCAGGCCTATATTGTCTATAATCCATCTGCGGGAAGATTCCCATCTATGATGTTGACCGAACGAGCTGCCAGCGTTTTGAGTGCTGGCGGGTGGCAAACTTGTTTGGAGCAAACCAATGGTGGGCCACATATCACCGAATTGGCCCGCCGCGCTGTGGATGAAAAAATGGATGCCTTCTTTATTGCCGGGGGCGATGGCTCAATTAATTTTGCGGTCAAGGGCTTGCTGGGTAGCGAAACGGCATTAGGCGTTCTCCCTGCGGGGACTGCCAACGTGTGGGCGAAGGAATTTGGTCTTCCTGATCTCACCTGGACTCGTTGGATGGCGCTCGAAGAAAGCGCCCGCCGCTATATAACTGCCACAGTGCGAAAGGTGGATGTCGGTTTTTGCAACCAGAGGCCTTTCTTGTTGTGGGGCGGTATAGGGTTGGACGCGCTCATCATTCATCACCTTGAACCGCGTAATCGTTGGGCAAAGAGTTTTGCTGTGCCACAGTATTTATCGGGTTTATTACAGCAGGCGGCAGTCTTTGAGGGTGTTGACTTGCAAATTCAAGTAAATGGTCAAGAAATTTCAGGACATTATATTTTGGCAGTCGCCAGCAACATCCATCTTTACGCGGGTGGCATAGCCGAAATCTCTCCGGCGGCTCGTCTGGATGATGGGCAAATGGA
This sequence comes from Chloroflexota bacterium, assembly GCA_018648225.1. Taxonomy (NCBI): domain Bacteria; kingdom Bacillati; phylum Chloroflexota; species Chloroflexota bacterium. The sequence goes on along the minus strand of JABGRQ010000115.1, from coordinate 948 downwards.
CCTATGGCTCTTCACCGGAGCAACTTGGCTAGAGGCAGTTACGCACGCCTGGAATTTATACTCAGGCCAGCATGTGCGTTCGGAACAGGCGCGCTGCATTCCGTTCTGCGAAGCGAGCATAAGCTCAAATACGCTTTTGTATGTTCAATTGGATGGTGAACCAATCGAAGGCATAAATCAGGTGATACTCTCTGTGCAACCGCGTGCGCTAAAAGTACTGGTTCCCGAAAAAGCCCCCCGTACCCTATTTTTGGATTGATATATGCAAGCAGCGCGAAAACATCACCTACCTATTTTTGAAATGCTTGGAGCGATCTTGATTGCTCTAGTATTATTACTCTTTGTGATGTTGCTAATTAATCTCACACGGCCAGCGCAGACTCCCACAGGGTTGGTTACTGCTATTCTCACAGTGATTCCTGCCCCCACAGAAACGCCTACTCCACCTGCTCCGGCAAACACCCCCACCCCCCAGGATGATGTGCCGCAAAGCCCGGGAGCTGGTGTGCTGTATGTGGGGGCTTATGTGCAAGTGGCTGGTACTGGCGGCGATGGTTTGCGAATCCGCAGCGGGCCGGGTTTGAGCTATGACCAGCAATATCTAGGGCTGGAATCTGAAGTGTTTGAAATTATCGCCGGGCCACAAGATGCCGATGGATACACCTGGTGGCATCTTTCGGCACCTTATGATGCCAATATTAATGGTTGGGCGGTATCGAATTATCTCGAGGTTGTGGATGAGCCCTAAATTGCTCTAACATGTACATCGCAAAATAGGTAATAGGAATCAGAAATTACAATTATGGCAAAAACTGAATTTGATTATATAGCAGAACAATATGAAAATATGCTTAGGCAAAATATTGGTATCTATGGTAGGGATACAACTTACTATGCAGAACATAAAGCGATAATTATCTCTCAAAATTCCAATAAAGTACCCACTAG
>JABGRQ010000114.1:9492-12050 GCA_018648225.1 Chloroflexota bacterium | reverse complement strand
GAGCAATCTATCGAGCAGTCGCTTTCCACCTTCTCCGGGCATATCACCAATATTATTCACATTTTGGAACAGGCGGATACGCGTTCGCTGGTGATTTTGGATGAATTAGGGGCTGGAACCGATCCGCAGGAGGGCGCGGCGTTGGCGCGCTCGTTGTTGACTCACCTGGTCGAGCGGGAGATTACCACGTTGGTGACCACCCACCATCCGGAGCTTAAGGCCTTTGCCCATGCTACCCCCGGGGTGGTCAATGCCAGTGTCGAGTTCGACCTGGAAACCCTGCGCCCAACCTACCATCTGACGATTGGCTTGCCAGGGCGCTCGAATGCACTGGCAATTGCCGAACGCCTGGGCATGCCCGCGGTGATTATTTCTGCCGCCCGGCAGGAAATTGACCCCGATGAGTTGCGCGCCGACGATTTGCTGGATGAAATCTATCGCCAGCGCGATGCCTCGCGCGCAGCGCGTATGCGCGCCGAAGAAGCGCGTCATCAATCGGAAAAACTGCGCATTGAATTGGCGGAACGCCTGGAAACGATTGAAGATGAACGTCGCGAAGTGCTCGAAGATGCTCGCCAGGAAGCCGAAACTGAACTCAAAGATGTGCGCGGACAACTCAAAGAATTGCGCGCCGAATTGCGCCGCGCCCGCCAACCGTTGGAAATTCTGGAGCAAGTCGAAGAGCAAATTGAAGAAATCGCTGAAGAAGTCGAAGCGCCGGTTGAACGCCTCGATCCCGAGATTGCGCAGGTTCACGGCCCGGTGCGGCTTGGCTCGAAAGTGCAGGTGCGCACGTTGGGGCAAGAAGGCATTGTGCGCGCCATCGGTGAAGATAAAATCGAAGTGCAGATCGGCAATTTGCGCGTGCGTGCGCGGCTTTCGGATTTGATATTGAGAGGCAATGCGGTGACGGAAGACGGAGGACAGAAGACGGAGAAAAAACAGCCCGTATCCTCCTCCCGTCGTCGGTCAGTAGTTATCGGCGCCACCGGCGAATCGCCCGGCATCGAACTCGACCTGCGCGGTCAACGCGCCGACGAAGCCCTGGACAAGCTGGATGGCTATCTCGATCGCGCTTATCTGGCGCGGCTGCCCTGGGTACGGATTATTCACGGTAAAGGCACTGGTAAATTGCGGGATGTTGTGCGCGAGGCTTTGGGTCAGCACCCACAGGTGAAAGCGTATGAATCGGGCAAAGATGGCGAAGGCGGCGATGGAGTTACCGTAGCGACGCTGCGGAGTTAAAAAGATTCAACTACGAAGAGTACGAGGTTTTTTAGGCTTTTTCTTTGTGTTCCTTCGTGCCCTTTGTGGTTAAAATTCCCGAGGCGGAAAATGATGCAACCAGTTCACGCTATTCTTATTGGCGCCGGTCAGCGCGGGGCGGATGTGTATGGTGCCTATGCCTTGGCGCACCCCGAAGAAATTCGCTTTGTGGCTGTAGCCGAACCCAACCCGGAAAGGCGGGCGCGTTTTGCCGCCCAACACCAGATTCCCCCTCAGAATCAATTTGAGAGCTGGGAGCCGCTATTGGAGCAGTCGCAATACAGGCAGGTGGCGCTGGTTTGCACGCAAGATCAGCAGCACACCGCCCCCACGCTGGCCGCGCTACGCGCCGGGTATGATGTGCTGCTCGAAAAACCAATGGCAACCACGGCAGACGAATGTAAACAACTGGCCGACACAGCCGAAGAAACCGGGCAGCAATTGCACATCTGTCATGTGCTGCGCTTCACGCCACATTTTACAAAGATGCGCGAAATCATCCAATCGGGGGTGTTGGGCGAGATTATCAGCGTTTCGCACCGCGAGAATGTCAGTTGGTGGCACATGGCGCATAGTTTTGTGCGCGGCAACTGGCGCAAAGCCGCCGAGAGCGCCCCAATGATTTTGGCGAAATGCTGCCACGATCTCGATATTCTCATCTGGGCGCTGGATGACCGCTGTGAGACTCTCAGCAGCGTGGGGGGCTTGCGTCATTATCGCCCGGAGAATGCCCCGCAAGGTGCCCCACAATTTTGTCTGGAGGGTTGCCCGGTGGCGGAGACTTGCCCCCATTATGCGCCGTTCATCTATGAAGATTTGGCTCCCCTGTGGCGCGGCTATGCGGATACGTCGAAAGGTTTTGCGCGCGCCGTGATGCGGGCGCAGGAACGCGCTCCGGGGGCGGTGAAAATACTCTCTGCGCTGCTGCCCACTTTACGTCCGCTGCGCGATTACCGCGGTTGGCCGGTCTCGGTTGTGGTGCAGAATCCCACCCAAGAAGAAATCCACAATGCGCTTAAATCCGGCCCCTACGGACGCTGCGTGTATCACTGTGATAATGATGTGGTCGATCATCAGGTGGTGGCGATGCAGTTTGCGGGCGGCGCATCGGTGACGCTGACGATGCACGGGCATTCGCACGCCGAGGGGCGTTATACTCGCATTCAGGGCGCGCGTGGCGAATTGCGGGCCGAGTTCGGCTACGGCGGCGCGTGGATTGAAGTGGACGAGCACCGTAGCGATCGGCGCACGCGCTACGACACTTCGGCAGCATCCAACGAAGGCCACGGCGG
>JABGRQ010000114.1:0-9392 GCA_018648225.1 Chloroflexota bacterium | reverse complement strand
GCGCGTTTGGGTGAGAAGGTGGTGAAGATGGGGGAATTTCGAGGAGAAAAATAACCACAAAGACACAAAGAACACAGAGTTTTTCTTTGTGGACATAAAGTACTTCTTCGTGAACTTTGTGTCTTCGTGGTAAGTTTTAAATTTAGTTTTGGGCGCTGGCTAAATCCGCGGGCGGCGGGAAATCGGGGCAGGTGAGATGATATTCTACCTGATCGCCGAAATACTGATTCCACTCGGCTTGCGTCAGGTTGCGGTTGGCACGGAAGCAGGCAAATTTCTTCCAGGCATCCAGGCTGACATCCCAGGTGTAGACGTTATCATCCCGGCTGGCGGCGGCCACAAGCGGCTGAGTGGGGCTGAACGCAACGCCAATGATCGAGTAGGGCGACCCCGAAAGGAAGCCAATCCGCTCCAGGCTGGTCATATCCCAAAGAATTACGGTGCCATCCGCACTACCGGAAACGAGCATTTTGCCATCTGAACTGAAGGCCATCTCGTTGACATCGCCCAGGTGGCCTGCCAATTGCGTGACCGGATCACCCGTATTCACATCCCACACGCGGATCATGGCATCGTACCCGCCGGAGAATAGCTGCTGACCATCGTGGCTGAACAACACCGTCGGAACCTGCGACAACGTGGTGATCGTGCGCACCGGTTCGCCTGTGGCGACATCCCACAGCACAATATTAAAGTCCAGGCTGCTGGAAGCCAGCAGGCTGCCATCGGGGCTGAAGGCTACGCTCAGCACACCGTCTTCGTGCGCGCCTGAGAGCGTGGCAACCGGCTCTTGTTGGGTTGTATCCCACAAAATAACACTGCTGTCATCGCTGCCTGCGGCCAGCAGGCTGCCATCCGGGCTGAAGGCCAAAGGCGAGTAAGCAGAATCTTGCTGCATTTCACCGATGACTTCACCGGTATCGGTATCCCACAGGAAGATCATGCCGTCCGTATCGCTGGATGCAAAGGTGTTACTGCCCGGATGAATGGCAATATTCCTCACCGGGGCTTCGTGGGCGCTCAATTCTTCAACTTCGGCTTCGTCGTCGGTTAAATCTTGCACGTAGACCGTAGAATCGTCACTGGCGTAGGCTAGCCAGTTTCCATCGGGGCTGAACTCAACTTCGTTGACATCGCCTTCGGGGTAGGGATATGTCACTTGCATGGAACTCCCCCCACTTTCCAGGCCCTCGGTGACGTTCCACAGGATGGCGGTTTGATCTATACCGCCGGAAAGCAGCAAGTTGCTATCGTCACTAATGGCAATGCTGAAAATTTCGCCAACATGCGCGCTAAGGAAGTTGACATCTTCACCAAAACCGCTGCCATCGCTCGTCAAGGGAACCAGAAGAACATCGCGGCTGTCTGTGCCGACGGCCAAAAATGCGCCAGCGGGATCGAAAACCAGGCTGTTGACAATGATCGTTCCGGGGTGTTCGAATTTCCCCAGATTTTCGCCGGTTTCAACATCCCAAAGTTGGACAAGGCCATTGCCGCCGCCAGAAGCCATGAGTGTGCCCTCACGGTTGAAGGCAACGGAGCGAGCGCCGGTATCCACGCCGGTATCTACGGTTTGAATAACTTCGCCGTTTTGCAGATCATAAATTTCAATATAGCCATCTATCGAGCCAATGGCGAGTGTTTCGCCTGCAGGGCCGTAGGCCACGCCGTAGTCGTAGTCATTGGCGTTATAAACCTGAATTTCTTCCAACGTCTCGGCATCATATTCAACGACCGTACCGTCATCATCCACAGCGGCAATCGTACTGCCGTCGGGGCTGTACATAATTTTGCGTATCCGGTTTCGCTGCTCGTTGGGAACGAATTCGCGGACGAGTTCATGCGTTCCGGCATCCCACACAGAGACCGAGCCGTAGTCGGAACCAATGGCGATTTGGGTTCCATCCGGGCTGATTTCCGCGGAGATGAGTTTTTCGTCTTCTTTCTCGAAGAGATGAATCAGCGTGAGCGTATCCAGATCAATTAGCCGCACTGTGCCGTCGGCGGATGCGGTTGTGATAATGCCCGTCTCGAGATTCATATCCACCGCGTAGACCTGGGCGGTGTGTCCGTAAATATAGCCATTAAGCTCTGGCTTGTGCATGACCACCGAGAGCAAACTGCCATTGACCTCGGCCCTGGTTTGGTCTGTGCTGTTGGTGTAGATTTCAGAGAGACGATTGGCTTCCAGACTGAGCAGGGAGGCCAAGTCGAGCCGTTCTTCCTGCTTGGAGGTGGCCTGCGCGGCGAGTTGGCGCACCAAATTCATTTGTGATTGCGTCTGGAAGTTGAGCCACTGGATGACGGCGGTGATACCCAGCACAATCGAGACCAGTAAGGCGATGGACACGCTGATCAGCAAATTCCTGCGCCTGCGCTTGGCATCTTCACGGCTATTTTGAATATAGACCGCCTGTAAATGCGTGGGCTGGGGTTCTTTGCCTTCGGTAGCATCCGACTGCCAGGTTTCGGCAGTATCCAGATCGGAGCCGCGTAGCAGGAAGCTTTTATCTTCCCCTTGCTGCCCCCACTCGATGGCCCGCTCCAGCAGACGCGTGTGTTCGCGCACCCACTCCAAGTCGGTGTTGATGGCTTCCAGCAGAAGGGGGAACGCGGCATCATAATCGTCATTTTGGCGCATGTATACCCAATTTGTGCGCGAAATACCCTCGGGGAGCGTATTCTCTTTGGTCGGCTCGCGGTGCAAAATGGGGATAAATTTCTTGTTATTTTCGCTGGCAACGCGGACTTCGTCCCCACAGACTTTTGAATCCAGCGAAGCGGGGCTAATGACAAAAATAAACGTATCGGCACCACCGATGGCGCGGGTGATTTCATCCATCCAATCCGCGGCGGCGGGAATATCTTCCCAGTCAATCCAGATGTTCTCCTCGGGAATGCCAGATTTCAGCAGTGATTTGTGCAACTGTTGCACAAATTCCTTGTCTTTTCGGGAATAGGAAATCATCATCGAAGCATGTTGCTGAGATGCGGCAGTTGTTTCTGTCATGGCGTTCTCCTAAAAAATATTTTGCCCCCAAGGCAAGGGATTTCGAATTTCCCCCAAAGTCTACCATATTTACCCTATTTGTAAAGTTATGCCACATTCAAGTACTGTGGATTTATGGTCTGGCTATATCATAGTTTCATTGCGCCGTGCAGATCAAAATAGAAAGCGGACACCCTAAAGGGCACACGTGACGCGAATTAGACTGATTTTCGTGTTTTTTTATTTTATCTGTGAAAATCCGCTGTATCCGCGTAATCCGCATTCTATTTTCACGTGAGATTTAACAAGTAATCAGGGTGTTAATGAGAAAACAGCCACCACCGGATCATGATCCGATTTGTGCAAGGGGCTGGTATCGTCGGGGGCGGGCAGGGCGTAGTCGGCGTTGACGTGCAGGATTTCGACGCGTGTCAGCCTTTCCATCAGGGCGGGGGTGACAAGTATGTGGTCGAGAACTTGTGAGCGCCCTTCGTAGATGTAGGTGTAGCGCGCTTCGGGGGGGAGTTCTTCAAATACGTGTACCAGCCCGGCATCCCGCAAGGTATCAATGGGGGGGGCATCGTAAAACGAATTCAGATCGCCCATCACGGCCAACAGGCCACTTTCATCGTCGGTCAAAATTTCACCCATCACGGATGCATTCCAGGCGGCCTGGGCGACCCGGCGCGGCTCGGTGGCGGCTTCGCCGCCGCTCATGGATGTGAAATGGTTATTGAGAATGGAGATTTTCATATCCCCGATCTGCGCCTGTACAAGCAGCGGCGGACGGCTGGTAAGGCCCTCCGGGGCGGGGAACTGCTCTTCATGCAAAATCATTGCTTTGTCGCCGCGCACCAGATAGCCAACGTCAATATAGCGGCTGTCTGTGCCTTCGATGAGTACAGGCAGATAGCCGTATTCGGCAATCGATTCGTGTTCGGCAATATCTTCAAGAATGCCAATATTCTCCACTTCTTGCAGGCCGACCACCGTGGGCAGGCCCGCGGCGACGATGGTGTTGGCAACTTTGGCGATCTGCGTGCGATATGCCTCAATGCCCGGCATATCGGGGCTGCTGGGGTGCGGATCGGTGAAATCAAAGAGATTTTCGACGTTCCAAGTCATCAGACTGAATTCATCGTCGGCGAGCGGGGTGAGTACAGCGAGATCGTTTTGCGCGGCCTGCAATGCGGGCGTTGTCACCGGCTCGAGTTTGTATTGTCCGTAGGTGTAGGCCAGCGGCCCAATGAGATTGGTCACCTGATCGCCGCTGTTGACGGCGTAGGCCATTGTGGATCGGTCATCATGCGTGCCGCTGCTGCCATCATCGACCACAATGGCGATGCCGCTCTCGTCGCCGCGCCACAGGCGCTCGATACCGTGTTCGGCGCGCACCAGCGTGTATTCGCCGTAGCGGTTGCTGGGGGCCACAACGATGGCAAGCGCGGTGACCTTCACAAACATACCTTCCAGGCTTTCGTAGTAGGCCAGGGCAGCGGCTTCGTCGGCGGGGGGATTGAGTTCTTCGGCGGGGGGCAGGGCGCGCGCTGTGCCGAGTACGACAATATCTTCGAGCGAAGTGATTTCAAGTTCGGTGTGGCTGTAATATTCGTTCACTACCCCGCTGACCTGCACTTCGTCGCCGGGCAGCACTTCGGGGGTCAGCGTGTTGGTGTAGACAAACAGCCCGTCAGATGTGAGGGGGTTGTAGTCAGTTTCGAGGGTTTGAATCCAAAAACCTTCCAACTCGGGGAAAACACCGGTGACAAGGCCGCTGGTGGTGACGCGTTCGCCAGCGTAGGCCGAACTGGCACCCTCCCCCTGAATGGCCCACACGGGGATTTGCTCGCCAATAAATAGGTCAAGCGCCGTGCTTTGGGCAGAATCCACTCCGGGGGCAGCCACCAACACCGGTTCCAGCCGCACGGCGGCTTCGCTGGTATCCACTTTGGCCTGATAACTCACACTCGCTACGCTCGCCGCAGTTCCCTCCCCATCCAGTTCATCCAGAATCCAGGTAATTATTTTTCCAGCCTGCTCGCCGCCGTCGCTGATTTCTAGCACCCCTAAATCAAAGTCGGGCAGCGAGGCCGTAATGACGATATTGTGCAGAATGTTGGGGGTGTGATTGGTGACAGTGAGCGTCACGGTGAAGGCTTCGCCCACTCGGATATTGACCGGGGCGTTGATGGCAATTTCGAGCACCGGTGGGTAAACTTTGGCGAGATCAGCCTGAATGCGCGGATAAATGCGGGCATTGTCGTCGGTGACTTCGAGCACGCCGGTGATGGTGTAGATTTCGCCGCTCTGGATGGATTGCATATTGATTTCGGTGAGTTTATCGACGTAAATTTGAGCGAGGTGACCGTCTGAGTCAACCAGATCGATCTCGTGGCTGTAGGCGAACTCCTCCACGCGTGCTACTGTTCCCTGGGCCTGGATCAAACGCCCGGCGAGAGTCTCGCTTTCGGTGGCCGCGTCCCCCACGCTGACCGGTGTGGGAGGGTAGTACGTCTCGGGGGAGCCTTGCTCGATAATTTCTATACCCTCGGGCGCGGGAGCCAACTCCATTGTGCCGCGGTAAAGCAGCAGCAGGCCGCGCACGCGCACGCGGTCGCCGAGCGCCACATTGACATCACCTTCGCCATCGTCAATCCAGACTTGCAGGCCGCCGGTTTCATCTTCGATGTAGAATTTGGTGTTGCCGTTTCCGGCGAAGTAGCCGCCCGTGTACATGGTGGCGATGCCCTCGACGACGATTTTCTGATCGACGAGCGTGCGCGCTGTCCCGATGGGGATGGCGCCGCCGCCGACCGCGGTGCGGGCGGGGGCGCTCTGCGCCAGCAGAGCGCCTGCGGCTGAGGCCGCGGCGGCGTTGGTCGTGGTCACAGTGAGATAGGTCCACGGCGCTTTGAGGGTAATTTCGGCGGTGACGTTTTCGCTCGCGGCGAGCGTCGTGATGGGCAGCAGGACGATTTGATGTGTTTCGGCGAGTGTATCCATGCCGAAAAAGGCTGGTTGTGATGCAATTTCGGCATCGTCGGGCAGAGCGATGATCTCGAATTCGTTGGGGATGGGGATTTGGACGGTAAAGTCATTAACGGCCAGCGCACCCGCGTTTTCGATGACGATGCCTGCACCAAATTCTTCGCCGGGATTGACGGTTGCGGGGAAGTTGAGCGTCAGGTTGATGTCAGTGCTAAAGGATGTGTTTTGGGGTCGGGGAGCGTCATTGAGCAAATATTCGCTCCCAGTGAGGGTGAGCGCAACGCCGTTTTCCATCGCCGGGGCGGGCTGGGCGTCAAAATCGCTTTGCGGGCCAGCCCCCCAGACGAGGGTATAGAGCGGAGAATTATCTTTGGCGCGCAGTTGCAGCCCGCCGCGCTGCGGCACGAGTGGCGCTTCGATGAATGCGTCCACGGGCAGGCCGTAATCTTCACTGGCGCGGCCCAAGAGATAGCTGCCTCCTGGCGGGATCAGCGTGGGCGCATCCCAGCGGTAGATGCTCTCGATGTCGCCACCATCGCTGAGTTGATGCCATAACGTCAGGCCGTGCAGGTCAAAGGGTGCCGCGTCGTTAGGATTGGTGAGTTCGATATAGTCGTAGTTATTGTTGCCGGGGATGCCGCCGAGAACTTCGGCAATCAGCACAGGGGATGTGGAGATCGTGTCAGGTGTTGGTGTATCAGGCGTGGCAGTGGATGTCGGTGCGGCGCAGGCGGTGAGGAGAAACAAACCACAAAGAACACAAAGGTACACAAAGCTTTTCTTTGTGGTTCTTTGTGCTCGCCTGTACCCTTCAGGGTATTGTGGTGAAAAAATCTGGAAAGTTTTTTGCATCATCTTGTCTCCGGAATGGTGCAGATGACAGTCACTTTTATAGTGACTGTCATCTTACTCTAACTTTAAATCATCGCTCCAGTGGATGCCCTCGCGGGCGAGATAGTAGCCACCCAGCAGGGTGATCGGCAGCCATAGAGCGACGTGCAGCACCAGCGTATATCCGGCGGCGATGGCGCCCGGCACGCCGTAGGCTTTGAGTACGGCGATGCCCGGCGCGTCAAACGTGCCCACGTATCCCGGCGCGGAGGGGATGGTCGTTGCCAGATTGACGATGCCGTTCATCAGCATCAGGGCGAAGAAGCTGACTTGAAAATTGAAGGCGTGCATCACGAACCAGTATTTGCCAGTCTCGAGGAGCCAGATAATCACCGAGGTGAAGAATACCATCAGGGCTTCGCGCGGCGAGCGCAGGGATTCCAGGCCGCCGAGGAAGCGCAAGGCTAAGGCGAGAAATTTCTCGCGGAAACGCTCCGGGATGAGGCGCGCTACACTCCAGCGCGTGATTCTCTCGGTCACGGTGGGGAACATGGCTGCCAGCAAAAAGACGAGTAACACCCCCACGAATGCCGCCGCCCCCCACAGGGCTAAAGTCTGAATATCCCCTACAAACCCTGAATCAACTGTCAGGCGCGCCAATTCCGGCAAATTCAAGAACACAAAGGCCAGCATCACCACGCCATCGAAAACGCGCTCCACGATGATTGTCGCCAGCGAGGCCGAAACCGGCACGGCTTCACGCCGTTTGAGCACTACTGCCCGCAGAATTTCTCCGGAGCGCGCCGGGTAGATATTGTTGCCCATATAGCCTATGGCTACAATCGGGAACATTATGCGCGTGGGCACGGCTTTGATCGGCCTGAGCAGGTAGTGCCAGCGCCAGGCGCGCACCCATACGCCAATGAAATAGACTGCTACGCCGGGCAGCAGCCAAATATAGCGCGCCCCTGCGAGAGTCTGCCACATATCGCCCACACGCAGGCCGCGCAGGGCAAAATACATAAAGAAGATGCTGATGAGCACCCCCAGCCAGAATTGCCATTTTTTCATAGTTTGGATTGTACCAAATAGACAGGATTGAAGGTTAAACGTTGCAGGTTGAAGGTATTATTTCTAACCTTCAACCTGCAACGTTACATATTACGATGGTATGGTCAAAAATATGCAGACACTTTTTGTCCATCAGGGACTGTCATTCCGACCGCAGGGAGGCATCCCAGTAAAAATACGTAAACTTTCACCTGTGTGGGTATTTATGTACGCCAATTCTCAGGGATTTCTCGCCGCTGGCTCGAAATGACAAACTAAAAGTGTCCACTAATTTTCTTGCAAATATGAACTATTCCATTACGACTCATGTATTCCTATTTTGTGAGCATTTTCTTGCGAAAGTGTGTAAGCCCTGCTGGAAATGCTTACGGATATGACGCGGGTTTGACGGTTGGGGTATTTTGGGTTTGCAAGATGAACCCGATGCCGATAACGACGAAGATCATGCCGAAGAGCATCGTCAGGGTAATTTTCTCATCTAACAGCAGCGCGCCACTGATTACCGCGACTACCGGAATCACATATGTGACCATCGCTGCGACAGTTGGCCCAAAACGCGCCGTATTGGAAAAGTCGAGCAGCATGGCGAAAAAAGTGCCCGCAATCGCGGCATAGAGCAGCACCAGCCATCCGCTGGTATTCACCTGAGACATATCGTATCCGGCAACCAGCCATGTGAAGGGGAAAATCGCTAATGAAGCTGCGCTCATACGCACAACAGCTACGTCCGATGAGCGATAGTTTCTCATTTTCTTGCGGACGTATATCCCCATACTACTGGCTGAAATAATACCCGCGAAGACCAGCGCATAACCGATCAGGTTGCCTTCTCCTGAGGTGGCAAGGCCGCTTTCACCGCGTATCGTCAGCAGCAAACCGCCGATCAATGCCAGAGCAATGCCGATGCTCTTGTGCCAGCTGAGTTTTTCATCGGGGAGCAGGAAATGCGCCATCACCACAGTAAATGCCGGGGAGGTTGTCATCAACACCGAGACAAGTCCGCTGGACAGGTATTGCAACGAACTGGTAAAAGAAATCATGGGTAAGGCGGTCCCAAAAATCCCTAGAATAATCCCCCGTCGCCAGAGAGTGCGGTCTTTGGGCCACTTTCGTCCGCCGATTGAAAACGTATAAATAATCAGAAAAGCCAGCCCGGCGAGACTTAAACGCAGGCTGACGTAGGTTAGCGGGGCCATTTGCCCGACGCTGAAGCGCGAGGCGACGAGTGTGGTGCCAAAAAGGGTACCAAGTATAATGATGTTGGGGGCGGCGCTGTTCTTCAATGTTGCTCCAATGGCACGGTTTCAGAATTTGTATTATACGCCTTAATCTGAATGGCGCTGATAATAATGAAGGCAAAGATTCATATTAAGTCGTCAGGATTGCGCCTGCGCAGGCGCAATCACAATGAACCCCAACCGGGTTGGGCTGGTAATACATCTAACAACATTGGGCTAACGCCAATACTGTTTAGATAAGCAAGACAACGGCTTCAGAAAAAGCTTTGGTGGGT
>JABGRQ010000113.1 GCA_018648225.1 Chloroflexota bacterium | reverse complement strand
CTTCGCGAAATCTCCCGTCAACTTCTTTCCCCCTTTTCTTCCGGGAATTGCTGGCTTTCTCAAAAGATGAATTGCACATGCTGCGCTTGTTGGGCGATCAGGCCGCTGTGGCGATTGAGAACGCTCGTTTGCACGATCTGGTCAATCGACAGGCGCGCACTGATATGTTGACCGGGCTACCCAACCGACGGGCATTTAACGAACACCTGACCCATGAATTACACCGTGCTGAACGTTATGGGCATTCATTTAGTTTGGCTGTCCTTGATTTGGATGGCTTCAAGGCGGTAAATGATTTATATGGGCATCCCCGCGGCGATCAGGTTTTGCGCAAGATCGCCCGGCATATTCAGGCATCCATTCGTAATTCTGATTATTTGGCGCGGTTCGGCGGCGACGAATTTGTACTGCTACTTGCCGAAGCTGACAGCCAAATTTCGAAAAGGCTGATGCGTCGGTTACAAGAAGTTATGGAAGAGTTACAACTTCACGATGGCCTGAAAGTGGGGATTTCGTATGGGTGCGCAACTTTTCCCGATGATGCGCGCGCACTCGACGATTTATATCGCATTGCCGATCAGGCGCTCTATGCCAAGAAGGCCGAAAAATATACCCCCAGGGGCTAAGCTTCGAGCAAATTCTTTAGCTCATTCCTTACCTGTTCAGCGCTACGGAACAGAATGCCCTGCATTCCCACAGCTTGCGCGCCCTCAATATTGTGGGGGAAATCATCAACAAAAACACATTCGTTGGCTTGGGCGTCTGCCCGTGCTAAAGCCAGTTGATAAATGCGGGCATCGGGTTTCATCATCCCTTCATCCCCTGAACCCACCACCATTTCAAACGCATCGGCGATGCCCCAGCGCGTCAGTGCCGTGGGTAAATCTTTCCAGGCATTGCTGATAATGCCGATTTTGTAGCGCGGTTTCAGGCTGCGGATAAAATTGACCAGATCGTGATCTATGCGGTCACCGCCGAAAAAACGCTCGCCAAAGTCTGGATAGGCATCGGAGGGAAGCTTCAGCGCGGACCTTGCAGAGGCCCACAGTTCCTCGGGGGTGATCTCACCTTTTTGGGCGCGCGTGCCGAGATCGCCCCCAAAGACCAGTTTCTCTAACTCGTGGCGCGTCAGCCCCAAATCTGCGGCGAGTTGCTCGCGCGAACCAGGATCTTCTGTCCGCAAAATCACGCCGCCAATGTCCCATAATATTGTAGTAATCATAAAATTCTCCATTCTGCCACAGAGATCACGGAGAAATAATAAATCACTCTGTGATCTCTGTGGCTAAAGATTTACGTCAATGATTTTACACTAATTTCTTTGCCGGGGCGCAGTTCTTTCTCGTACATATCAAATTGACGGCTGACATGCATCCCGGCGCGTTTGTAGAGTCCTAAAGCACCGGTCAAATTCTGTGCATCCACGCCCAGCGAAACCCGTTTGTAGCCGCGGTGATAGTACTCGCCAAAAGCGTGATGCAGCAGCGCCAACCCCAACCCACGCCGCCGATACGGGCGCAGCACTGCCAGGCTCTCTATGTGACCGCATTCTTTGTCTTCGGGATCGCGTTTGATGCACAAGGCAATGCCAGCAATTTTGTCGCCATCCATTGCCAGATACCACATGGATGGATCATGTATCTCATTATTATTCAAAAACCAATGCCGAAATTCAGGGAAGCCGTCTTCAAAGGGCTGCTCTATATGCCCAAAATGATCGCGGAAGGCTTCATTATCGGCGCGGTAAATGGCTTCAATTTCAGCTTCAGGATCATCCGGCGTGTGTACGGTGATGCCCTTAGGCCATGCCGGAGCCGGGGGCGGGGCGTCAAACTCGATGAGCATACGAAAGAAATGCCGAATGAGCTGCATCCCAAAAGCTTCCATCTGCTGTTTATTTACAGTGATCTGGGTGTTAACCCCACTGCGATAGACTACGCGTAAATCGTCAGCACAACTCGGAATGACCTGACGAACGCGCGCTTCGCCCCACTCCAGCAGCCACTCGCCGATGCCTATACCTTCATAGTCGGGATGCACGCGATACCATACCCAGGATTGCACCGGCGGGTTATCAATCGTCCATGCTTCGATGTAGCCCACCAGTTCGCCCGTGGGAGCATAAACCATGCGGGAATCCGTGGCGGGGTTGTATTTTGGAATCGTCCATTCGGCTCTGGTGGAACTCTCCTGTTGATTCTCAATGCCCAAATAATGCATCGAATGGGCATTGAAAAACTCAACCGCGACAGGGATTTCGTCCAGCGATGAAGGACGGGCAGTAAAGCCGTCTGGTAGTGTTGTTGTCATGATATTCTCCTTGCCCTCACCCTCCCCCGGCCCTTCGGGCCACCCCCTCCCTCTCCCACAATTGGGAGAGGGAGGGGGAAACTAACATAGTGATTGGGGGTGGGAGAGGGCTTTTTACTACAATTCTTTCCGATACAATGTATTTTTGCGTATCACCTGATACCCTACACCCTCATATAAATTGAGCGCGTGGTTGGGGTTCTGCGTATCTACGCCCAAAACGGTCTCAGCAAAGCCCATCTCGCGGAACATTTCGATGCTTTGCACCAGCAGCGAGCGGGCTACGCCGCGTCGTCGCCAGGGTTTGCGCACAGAGATGAATTCGGTGTAGCCGCGTTTGCGGTCATATTCTTTATTTTCATCTTCGTCTACAAAATTGCGCACCATCCCGACCACTTCGTCGCCGTCCCAGGCAATTTTCCATAGGTGGGGCGTGAAAATTACCGGTTCGGCCAGCCAGCGCTGATATTCTTCTTCTGTGCGCTCGCTGTGGCCCCAATGATCGCGAAAAGCTTCGTTGTCCGCATCCCAGATCGGGCGATAATGCGCTTCATCCACCGGGCGCACTTCCAAACCCTCCGACATAGGCGCATCGGGCAAGGGGGCATCGGTTGGACGCTGCATCTCATAGCCCCAACGAGTTTCTTCGTAGCTATTAGCCTTTAGCAAGGCTGCCACGCCGGGTTGTTTGTCGCTGTGATCGGTCTGGAAAAATTTGGGCGCGTCCGCTGGATGTTTGGCCGCAATCTCGCGGGCACGGCGCTCATTGTGCTTCAAAATTGCCGTGCCAATGCCTTTGCGCCGCCATTTGGGGTGTACCCACCCCAGGGTATAGTAGATGTAATTTCCGTTGCTCTCCTCATACCATCCCACGCGCCCGTAGGCCACCACTTGCCCATCCACTTCCACAAAAATCATATCTGTGAAGGGGTCGCTGTTGATGATATGTTCAAAGTGGTGCTTCACACCTTCCAGTGTGAGACTGTACTCCACATCGTCAACAATTTTACAAGCATCGAAAACTGCGATGATGTTTGGATAATCCGATTCACCCTCAAAGTAGCGGACGTTCAATCCTGGAATTGGGGGTGATTCTGGGATAATCAGCGTTTTTTTTGTCGTCATGTTTTTCTCCTGTGCGAAAAGGCGTCCCCCAGTGTATGGGCACTGGGACTTATGAATTTATTTTTCTTCATTCTCATCATCCGGTAGCTTAAACTTTAGCCAGACCGGGATTATGGTAAGCAAGGCGACACCGGCTGTGATGCGGAAGGGCGTCTGTGGCGTGTAGCGAGTCCACAATCGCGCGCCGATTGCCGGAGCAGGAAGCGAGAATAGCCCCAGGCTGCTATGCAGCAGACCAAAGGCCGTGCCGCGCAATTTTTCGGGGACAGCTTTGCTGATCAGCGATTGGTAGGCGGGTGACATCAGGCCTACCCCAATTCCAAAAACGCCCCAGGCGATCGCGTAACCCCAAAAACTGTATACATTGAGGAAGATAATTAGCCCGATAGCATCCAGCAAAAAACCGCCCGCAATAGCGACGCGTTCGCCTTTCTTGTCGGCCAATTTGCCCGCTGGAATGGTGGTGATCATATTACAAATGCCAAAAATTGATCCCAGGAAGCCGATTTGCTTCATCGTCAGCCCGCCGATTTCGTTCAGATAGAGTGATTCCAGTGTAAAAGACATCGTATAGGCGATATCGCGTACACCATCGGTAACTAGCACCCAGGTCATCACACCCCCGGCTAGCAGCAGCACGGTCATTGCGCTAAGCTTTTCTTTCAAACTAGCCAGCGATAGTTTTTCGGGGTTTGCTTCCGCGCCTTTGGCTGCCGTGCGCGCCATGCCAATGCGAATTAACGCCGCGAAGGTATACAGAACCGCTGCAATAATTAGCATGAACTTGAAGCCGTACGCATCGGCCAACCAGCCGCCCAGCGGCGGGCCGATGACGACCACCAGCATAAAAATGCTCTCGGTGATGCCAAAGACGCGGGCGCGGTTTTTTTCGGCTGACTGGTCGGCGATAAACGAACTAAAACTGGGGCCAACCAGCGAACGGGTGATAGCGCCAAAACCTTCCCCGAACAACACCCACTGCCAGGTAGGCGCCAACACAATGCCGATATGCGCAATGACTCCGGCAACGCTGCCCATGGCGATACTACGCAAGCGACCCAGCGAGTCCGATATCCATCCGCCCAAAATCTGCAAAATTAATGGCAGAATATTCGACAGGGTAAAAAACAACCCAACTTGCAGCACATTGGCATTGAGGCTTTTCAGGTAAAGCGGTAGCAATGAACCATACATACTGCCCGCGATATTTGCCAACACCATAGCGAACATAAACAATTTGAGGATATTGCTGAGCAGCGGTTCTTTCTTCTCTTTCTTCGTTGTTGTTTGCATGTTTGTCCTTCTCTCTCATCCTCGTTTGAAGAAAATAAAAAAGCCACGGGGCATCTTTCCCGTGACCTTTTATAGAGGTTCAACTTCGCGCGCGAGCGAATCAAAAAGCCACGGGGCTTGAAGTACACCCGTGGCTTTGGCGATTTAGGCTAGACTAAATCTCTCAGGCAGTAGGCGCACTCCGAGCCAGCAAAACATCTCCACCAATATTGGCAGAGCGGCGGACTTTAACTTGCATCGTGAAATAGCTTGTCATTTTCGTGCGCTCTCCTTTCAAAGATTTTAGCTCGTGGAGTCTATCATGAGTGCAAAAGACGTGTCAAGGTTTTAATCTTCTACTCATTTATGCACACAGACCTCCGAGATTTTTACATCAGAATGCGCATCCAAAATTAATCCCAATAAAATCTCGGAGGTCTTTTGCTCGACCCCAAACACATACCCCGAATCGCAGCTCTGGTGTGCTAAAATCAAGGTGGCACGAGAATGATCGCCCATTTTTGGAATATATAATGACGCTAACTGATATTCGCCCTTCACCAATTGCGGGACGCTGGTATCCAGATAACCCGAAACAATTGGCTGCCAGTCTGGATGGATACATGTCCTGCACAGAGTCTCTTGTGCAGCCGAAAGAAATTATGGCTTTCGTTGTCCCACATGCGGGGCATCGATATTCCGGACCGGTAGCTGGGCATGCTTTTGCGTTGGCTCGCGGCATGTCCCCCGAACTGGTGGTGGTTGTCTCTCCCATGCATCGCGCATACAGCCAACCCCTGCTGACTTCCGGGCATGATGCCTACCAAACTCCGCTGGGGCCAATTATGATCGATCAGGCCGCGGTTGCCGAGTTAGATACCCGCCTCACGAAGTCGCTGGGTTTTGGGCTTGCACCTGTTCGTAATGACGATGAACATTCTCTGGAGATTGAATTGCCTTTCTTGCAACGAGCATTGGTTGGGGAATTTTCCCTGCTGCCGGTGATGGTGCGCGATCAAACTCCGCGGGTTGCGCGTGCCCTGGGGCAGGGGCTGGCTAAAATTTTGGCCGGGCGTGACTCCCTCCTTGTGGCCAGCACCGACCTGTCGCATTTCTACCCTCGAAGTGTGGCCCACTCCCTCGACCAGGTCATCCTGAAACATATCGCGGCCCTCGAACCGGAGGCTATTTTCCAGGCTGAGCGCGAGGGAAAGGGCTTTGCTTGCGGGCGCGGCGCGTTGACCGCTGTGATTTGGGCAGCCAAAGAACTCGGCGCTACCTCAGCAACGATTCTCAACTATGCCACATCTGGCGATATCAGCGGCGATTTTTCGCAGGTCGTGGGTTACGGCGCAGCGGTAATCACGCGAACATTCGATCAAAGGTAGAGAAAAAATAATGGAACAAACCATCGGAATAGATTTACTCAAACTTGTAGGGGTTTTCTTTCTGGTTCTGGCCAATGGCTTTTTTGTTGCCGCCGAATTTGCTCTGGTGAGTGTGCGCCGTACACGCATTGCCGAACTGGTAGCTCAGGGCAACCTGGCGGCGCGCTGGGTGCAAAAAGCGCTGGAAAACCCGGATCGTGTCATCGCGGCTACGCAATTAGGGATCACATTAGCCAGTTTGGGGTTGGGCTGGGTGGGTGAACCGGCCCTGTCACATCTTCTGGAACCGCTGATTCAACTATTCCCTATCGATATACAAAGTGATGTTTCGCACAGTATTGCCGCGGGGATATCTTTTGCGATCATTACGTTTTTGCACGTTGTGGTTGGTGAACTCGCGCCGAAATCAATCGCACTTCAAAATCCAGAGGGTACATCACTATGGGTAGCTCGCCCCACCCTTTGGACCGAATGGATTTTTAAACCCTTTATTTGGGCGTTGAATGGTACTGGGAATTATTTGCTAAAGCTTGTCGGCGTGGAGCCTGCCGAAGGTCATGAACTGGTTCATTCCGTAGAAGAATTGAAAATGCTGGTGACTGCCAGCGCAGAAGGCGGCGTGGTCGGTTCTGAAGAAAGCGAAATGCTGCACGCTATATTTAATATTAATAATCTCCTCGTTCGTCAGGTAATGAACCCGCGCACCGAAGTTACCGCGCTCGAAGCCGACACATCGTTAGAAAACAGCATCGCCGTGGCAATTGAGTCCACCTTCAGTAAATTCCCGGTTTATCAGGATGATCTCGACACAATTCTGGGCGTGGTGCATATTCGCGACCTGTTGCGCGCACAACAAGACCCAGATCGCAAAAACAGCACGGCGCGCACGCTGGCGCGCGAAGCCCTTTTTGTGCCGGAGAGTTTGCCGCTTAAGAATGTGTTACAACAATTGCGCGACCGTCGCCAGCATATTGCCATTGTGATTGACGAATTTGGGGGCACAGCAGGCGTGGTGACGCTTGAAGACATTATGGAAGAAATTATCGGTGAAGTCAGCGATCCCTTTGATTCGCCGCATCCTGAAATACAAGTCCAGGCCGATGGCACGGTTATCATCGAGGGGTTGGCGCTCATCGAAGAAGTCAACGAAAAACTGGAGCTGACGCTCGATGCGCCACATTACGATACGATTGCCGGTTATGTCCTCGGGATGCTCGACAGAATGCCCGAAATTGGAGACAGCATCAATATTGGCCTGGGCTTGTGTCTGAAAGTGATCAAAATGGATGGGATGCGCATTGAACAGCTCTCCCTAAGTCGTGTTGAAAAAGCCCCGGCGGATGCATAATTTTTTTAACGCAAAGCCGCAAGGGAGCAAAGACACAAAGAAAGCTGTAAAAATTCTTTGCGCCTTCGCATCCTGGCGACTTTGCGTTACGCTTTCTCTATGACCATTTTTGTAGAAGTGGTTGTGAATATCTCCCAGGTTTCTGGGGTTTTTCATTACCATTTACCCCCTGAACTGGAAGGAAAAATCTCAACCGGGCATTTGGTCACGGTGCCCTTTGGACGTCAGACCGTGCAGGGCGTGGTGCTGCAGACTGTGACCGAAGCCAGCACACCGGAAACGCGCCCGGTGATGTCACTTCTAGACCCGCAACCGGTGCTCTCAGCGGCGCAAATTCGGCTGGCGCAGCATATCGCCACACAATCGCTGACCCCTTTGGCGGCTTGTCTGAATCTGATGCTGCCGCCCGGCCTCAGCCAGATGGCGGATACGTTGTACGAGTTAACAGAAGGCGGGAAGCAAGCAACGACCGATGTCAGCGGTCTTCCGTCTCTGATCTCCGGTCAAGAATTGACCAAACCCCAATGGAAACTTCTCGCCCTGCTCGCCGAGCGCGGCCCATTGCGCGGCCGTCAGATTGACCATCATTTGCCGCGTAAACGCTGGCGGGCAACTGCGGGGGCGTTGGCGCGCCGCGGTATGCTGACCAGTCAGGCTATCCTCACCGAACCGACCGTATCCGTAAAAAAAGAACGCGTGGCGCGCTTGCTGGCCTCCCCGGAGGCAGCCGCGGCCCAAATGGATTCGCTGGGGCGCAAAGACAGCCCGGCGCTGGCCCGGCGGCAGAAAATATTGCAAGCGCTGTTGGCGCAGCAAGACAAACTCCCGGCGAAAAAATTATATGAACTCAGCGGGGGAAATTCCGCAGACCTGAATCAGCTCGCCGCCCGCGGGCTGATTGCCATCGAGGAAGAGCAAGTCTGGCGCGACCCGCTCGAAGGGATAGAATTCGTTGCCGAGACTCCCCCCGAGTTGACGCGGGCACAGGCCGATGTTTGGGCGCAGGTAGAAGCCGCTCTTCGGCAAACCGCCGCGGGCGAGTCCGCGGCGCCCTGCCTGCTCTACGGCGTCACCGGTTCGGGCAAAACCGAAATCTATCTGCGCGCCGTCGCCGAAACCTTGCAGCAAGGGCGGCAGGCCATCATCCTGGTTCCCGAAATCGCCCTCACGCCGCAAACTGTGCGGCGTTTCGTGGCGCGCTTCCCCGATCGCGTGGGCCTGGTGCATTCCGGGCTGTCGGCAGGCGAGCGTTATGATACCTGGCGCCGCGCCCGCAGCGGCGAGATTGATGTGGTAGTGGGGCCGCGCAGCGCGCTCTTTACGCCTTTTGCCAATGTCGGGTTGATTGTGGTGGATGAGTGTCATGATGGCTCGTATTATCAGGGGGAACCTGCGCCGAGTTACCATGCGCGTGAAGCGGCGGCGGCGTACGCCCTCCAGGTGGGTGCGGTCTGCCTGATGGGATCGGCTACTCCCGATGTAGTCAGCACCTACCGCGCCGCCCGCGGCGAGTGGACGCCCCTGAGCCTCCCCGACCGCATTCTGGCACACAAACAAGCGATTGCTGCCTGGCAGGTTTCGCATAGCCGCTATCAGCCCCTGGAGCATGACGCCGAGACGATTGATCTGCCCCCGGTGAACGTTGTGGATATGCGCGCTGAACTGAAAGCGGGCAACCGCTCTATTTTTAGCCAATCTTTGCAGGCTGCGTTGGCGCATGTGCTGGAACACGGTCAGCAGGCGATTCTGTTTCTCAACCGGCGCGGTACAGCCACGTATGTTTTTTGTCGCGAATGCGGTTATTCGCTCCAGTGCCCGCGTTGTGATATTCCGCTAACGTATCACGTTCATGCAGATGAACGTTCAAACGCTCTGCTTTGCCATCGCTGCAATTATCGCCGCCAAATGCCCACCAAATGCCCGCAGTGCGGCGGAACCAAAATTCGGCAATATGGTACCGGAACCGAAAAGGTCGAGAGCGAGGTGCAGGCCTTGTTCCCCGGCGCGCGCACCCTGCGTTGGGATTGGAGTACAACCCGTAAAAAAGGTTCTCACGATGCCATTTTGAGCCAGTTCGCCGCCCACGAAGCCGATGTACTGATCGGCACGCAGATGCTTGCCAAGGGCCTGGATTTGCCGCTGGTGACGCTGGTGGGGGCGGTGCTGGCCGATGTGGGCTTGAATTTACCCGATTACCGCGCCACGGAACGCGTCTTTCAGGTGCTTACACAGGTGGCCGGGCGCGCCGGGCGCAGTCCGTTGGGCGGGCAGATGATTTTACAAACTTTCCAGCCGGAGCATTATGTCATTCAGACTGCGTCTCAACACAGTTACCGGGAATTTTACCGCCAGGAGATCGCCTATCGTCGGGAGTTGGGTTATCCACCCTTTGCGCGTTTGGCGCGTTTAGAATTCCGTGGGCAGGATGCCGCCCAGGTAGAAGAATCCGCCCAGAGCGCAGCTCGTCAGCTCGCCGCCCTGGACGATCAACGCAATGAAATTATTGGCCCGGTACCGTGCTTTTTTAGCCGCGTTTCTGGCATTTATCGCTGGCAAATTTTACTGCGCGGCCCGAACCCCACCGCCGGGCTGGATGAATATCTGCTAAAATCGTGCCGCGTTGAGGTGGATCCGATTTCTTTGCTATAATTTGATAAGCCAAAAACACCCTAGCCCCTCCCAGCGGGAGAGGAAACACAAGCTTTCCCTAACACAACCCCCTCGCCCTGTGGGAGAGGGCAGGGGTGAGGGCAACGCTTCTGGAGAATAATGCTAATGCCCATGCGTCACGAGTTTCTTTCCTGGGACGAAGTTGACCGGTTGATCGATCACCTGATTCCCCAATTTGATCTTGAGTTCGATGGTATGGTGATGATTACTCGCGGGGGTATTATTCCGGGCGGAATGCTGGCGGAGGCGTTGGGCATTACACATGTACTCACCGCCGCGGTGAATTTTCCGGCTGAGATGGAGCGTGATTATTCGCGGCTCTTTGCCTGGCCGGAATTTATGCAGTTCCCTGAGGATGAGTTATTGGAAGCCCGTCGCATTTTGGTTGTGGATGATGTCTGGGGGTCGGGCCGCACCATCACGGCGGTGCGTAATCGGGTTGGCTCGGCGGGGGGTGTTCCTTATACCGGTGTATTACATTTCAATCCGTACCGCAATTTGTTTGGCACGGCACGCCCCGATTATTACGCCGCCGTGACCGATGCACATATTGTTTACCCCTGGGAGATTGACCGCGGCCCCGACCGTATTTTGGGTGCGCCAATGGGCGAAGGTTAATCGCCATGCAGCGGATTTCAGCCAGTAAAACAGAAAAAATAACGGCACTGCGAAGGTGCCGTTATTTTTCCAATATTGGTGATGAAATTTTAATGCCATTGGCAAGCGCTACGCAGTTACATAGTTTTTCGGCCGATGAGATGATTTTTTTGGAAGATGATCTCAGCGAAGGGTTGTACATTATTCGCCGCGGCAGTGTGAAACTATCAAAAATATCGCCTCAGGGGCGCGAGTTGGTGTTGAACGTGCTGGAAACTGGCGAGTCTTTCAACGAAGTGCCAGTTTTCGATCAAGGGGGCAATCCAGTAACGGTTTCGGCGCTTGAAGAAAGCGAATTATGGATTGTCAACGCGGCGGCCATTCGCGCAGCGTTGTCTGAACACCCCCAATTAGCGCAAACGATCATACTCAATTTAGCACAAAATTTGCGTATGCTGGTAAGCATGGTTGAGGAACTATCGTTTTACCAGGTGACAACGCGATTGGCGCGGTTGTTGAGCAGCTTATCGCCCGAACAGTTAACCGGCCATCCGGGGCAGCGTCTGACACAGGATGATTTAGCCGTTCGTGTAGGGACTGTACGCGAAGTTGTGGCACGTTCGTTACGCAAATTGGAACTGAGCGGCGCAATTTCAGTTTCGCGCAACAAAATTGTTATTCTGGAAGCAGAAAAACTAATGGAATGGGCACATTCGCCCGACGGAGACGTTCAGTAGCCGAATGGGTCTAATGGGTCTGACCAACTAGACCACGAAGCCGAAGCGACCAAAATAATTGCAAAACCTTCACCGTGCGCCAAAAGGCCACCGCTGCCATACCATGCGCCAGCACAGCAAAGAGCGGGGGCGTTTCCAGAGTGTAATACGTCCAGCACAGGCGTGTGGTTCCCCATAATTCCAAATAATAGCCCAATCCGCTCCCGGCGATGAAGGTCAGCACAGCGATGCGATGATCTGTGGGTGTGAGGGTCAAGAAACCCACCAAAATTAGCGCCATGATGGTCAGCGATTTGTCCAGCGTCGGCCAGACAAAGGCAAGCATCAGGCCATAAAAAATACCGAATATCAACCAGTAACTGAGTTTTATGAACCACAAAGGCACAAAGGCACGAAGTTTTTTCTCTTGGTGTCTTTGAGTCTTCGTGGTTAACTTATCCAAAATCCGCACCAATCGATCAATCGAAAGGCTCGCAATTGGCCAGGCAGGGATAATCCACAACGGCGGGCGCTCGGCAGTGTAATACGTCCAAATTTCGGTTTGCGTGCCCCAACTTTCGATCACCAGGCCGCCGACCATGCCCACAAAGACAATCCACACATCCTTGCGCAGGTCTGCCCCGGCCATAATCAGCAGCGACATCACCAGAAAGATGCCGATCAGCAGCCAGTCGAAATAGCGCCACCACGGGCCAGACCAGTCGATCAGGGCCAAATATGCCTCAGCCAGCGGCCACCAGACATACACAATCAGAAAAACCGTCAGCAAAAAAACACTCATCAAGTAGTAGCTTGCGCGTGTCCAACCGAGCGCGGCGGCTACGCGGCGGGGAATAGATTGTTTCGTCTTTGGTGCTATCATGGCAAAATTGTACTATACCCCTGTTGCTTTGTTATAATCAACCTGCCAACCATTAACTTTCAACTCGCCAACTTTCAAACCCTTTATGATCCCCATCTCCCTTACACTTTCTGGTTTTCTCTCCTATCAAGACCCCGTCGAGATCGATTTCACCGCTTTCGATCTGGCGTGTATCGCCGGGGCCAACGGGGCAGGCAAATCTTCTATTTTGGATGCCATCACCTGGGTTTTGTTTGGTCAGGCTCGCCAGCGCGGCGATACCATCATCAATAATCAATCCGAACAGGCTGAAGTCATTTTTAGCTTCCACTACGAAGAAAACCGTTACCAGATCAAACGCAACAACCCGCGCGGCAAGGCCGGGATGCTAGAATTCAATATTGCGCAGCAAAGTGCGAATGGCGAGTCAGGCGTTAGTGTTCCGAGCGCCCCCGCCTGGAAATCGATCAGTGAGCGCACCATTCGCGAGACACAGCAACGCATTGAAGAGACTTTGCGTCTGGATTATGAAACTTTTGTCAACGCGGCTTTTTTCTTGCAGGGCAAGGCCGACCAGTTTACTCAACAACGCGCCAGTGACCGCAAACGCATTTTAGCCAGCATTCTTGGCCTCGAGGTGTGGGAAACCTACCGCAAACGCGCGGGTGATCAGCGTAAACAAATCGAAAGCCAGATCGCCGCCCTGGATGGACGTTTATCGGAAATTCATGCTGAACTCTCTGAGGAAACCGTCCGCAAAAAACGCCTGAAAGATTTGGAAAGCGCGCTTAAACAGATTGCTGAAGGGCGCACCCTGCAAGAAGCGAGTCTGGAACAGATCAAACAACTCAATCAATTATTGGATGAACGGCGCAAAGGGCGCGACGCGCTCGCTCAACGTCTGGTTGCCGAAAAAGAGCGCCGCGCTTCATTGACTGAAAAATTAGCGGATCGGCAAAAAGAGAGCGAATCCTACGCTCAGATTTTGGCGCGTGCCCCCGAAATCGAGCACGATCATCAGCGTTGGCAGCAAATCCGCGTCGACCTGGCGCGCTGGGATGAAACCGCCGGAGAATTCCGTGAGCACGAAAAACGCCGTCAGGAACCGTTAAGCCGCATCGATGCCGAAAGCGCCCGCCTTTCTCAGGAATTAAAAACCCTTCAGGAACAACAGGTGGCGATCAGTGAGCAGTGGTCAGTGGCTAGCCATCAGCGCTCAACGCGTGATGCGCTCCAACTGCAAATTACTTCTCTTCAATCCCAAATCGAAACGCGCCAATTCCTTGAAGCCGAACTGACTACGGCTCACGAACGTCTCGCCGCGGCAAAGGCCGAGAATCCGCGTCTCAAAGCCGATATGGACGAACTCAAAGCGCGCATTGACCGTTTAATCGCCGCCGATGAAAGCGAGTCGTGCTGTCCGCTGTGCGAACAACCGCTCAGCCCCGATGAACGCCAACGCCTGATTGATGACCTCGCCGCCCAGGGAACTGAAATGGGTGACAAGCACCGCTCCAATCGTGATCTGCTAAAAGAAGCCGACGAGCTTGTCAGCAATCTCCAATTGCAAATTACCAATCTCCAATCCGTTGATGAAGACCTGCGCACAAAAGCGCGCCAATACGACCAACTCGCCGCGCAGATCGAACAGGCCGAAGTTGCGCAAGCCGCCTGGGAACAAGAAGTTCAGCCGCGGCTTGATGAAATAACCTATAACCTTCAACATGAAACCTTTAACCCATCTGCCCGCGCCGAATTGGCCCAGATTGACGCTGAACTCAAAGCGATCGGCTACGATGCCGCCGCTCACGATATTGCCCGTAAAACTGAGCGAGAATTACACAGCATCGAAGAAGAGCGGTTGACTTTGGAAAAAGCCAAAGCAGCCAACGAGCCTATCGCGCGTGAAATCGCCGAAATCGAAGTGCAGCTTGAGCATTTGGCGCAAAGTATCGCCGCGTTGGAACAAGATTTCACCGCCGCCGAACAGATAGTAGCTGAGGCCGAACAAAGCGCCCCCGATCTGCGTCAGGCGCGGTTAGCCTTGCTTGATCTGCAAGAACAGGAAAATCGCCTGCGCATGGAAGTGGGCGCAGCACAACAAAATGTGCAGGTACTGGACGATCTGCGCCTGCGCCGCAAAGAACTTGAAGCCGAGCGCCAAAGCCTCGCCAAACGCAGCGGGCAATACAAACAACTCGAAACCGCCTTTGGCAAAGATGGCGTTCCCGCGTTGCTCATCGAACAGGCCTTGCCGCAAATTGAAACCCGCGCCAATGATATTCTTGACCGGCTCAGCGGCGGCGAAATGTTCATTCGCTTTGATACACAACGCGAACTTAAAACCCGCGAGCATCTCAAAGAAACCCTCGATATTCGCATCAGCGACAGCGCCGGTTTGCGCGATTACGAACTCTACAGCGGCGGGGAGGCCTTTCGGGTTAATTTCGCCATCCGACTGGCGCTCTCCGAAGTATTGGCCCAGCGTGCCGGAGCGCGGCTGCAAACTCTGGTCATTGATGAAGGCTTCGGCAGCCAGGATGAAGTTGGACGCCAACGCTTACTCGAAGCCATCAACCTGGTCAAAGCCGATTTTGCCAAAATTCTGGTCATCACGCATATCGACTCGCTCAAAGATGCCTTCCCGGCGCGCATTGAAGTGGAGAAAACCCCACACGGCAGTGTGGTGAAGGTCATCTGATGCCCATGCTGTTTTCTTCCCTTGCCTGTTTGATTGCGCTGATACTCATCTATTGGCTTCATAGCCGCGTTGCTATTGAAGTTGCCATCTCCCCGGCGCCTTTACCCCCGGATGCACCAGCCCCACTAATTTCCATCATTGTTCCGGCGCGCAACGAAGCCCGCAATATCCGTCGTTGCGCGGAAACTTTGCTGGCGCAATCGTATCCCAATTTCGAACTTATTGTGGTGGATGATCGCTCTACCGATGCCACCCCCCAAATTCTGGCAGAACTTGCCGCGCAAGCTGCGCGTTTGCGTGTATTGACGGGCAGGGAAAAGCCCCCAGAATGGGCGGGGAAACCCCATGCCCTGGTGCAGGGCGTCGAAATTGCCCGCGGCGAATGGCTGTGCTTTGTCGATGCGGACACCTTCGCCCACCAACATTTAATTTCCAGCGCTTGTCTCGCAGCAGGTGAACAGCAAGCCGATCTGTTCACCCTGCTCACCGATCAGGAGTTGGGCACTTTTTGGGAGAAAGCCGTCCTGCCGCTGGTATTCACCGGGTTGGCCTTTGGCTTTCCCGCCCGGCAAGTCAACGATCCCGCAAAACCCGAAGCAATTGCCAACGGCCAGTTTTTCCTCATTTGTCGGGCTGCCTATGAAGACGTTGGCGGCCATAGGGCCGTTCATAATCGCATCGACGAAGATAAAGCCTTCGCCGAAGTTGTCAAAGGCGCGGGCTATCGTCTTTTCATTGCGGATGGGCGCGCCGTGGCGCGCACGCGTATGTACACATCCCTGCCCGAAATGTGGGAAGGCTGGACCAAGAATATTTTTTTAGGGTTACGCGACCGTTTGGGTTTACTGGCATTTGGCGCCTTCGCCGCGCTAATGGGCGCGCTGGCGCTGCCTGCCTGGCTGCTGGCCGGATTGCTCTGGTTCGCCGCGGCGGGCGGCTTACCCGCGTTCGTGGTGACACTCGAAGCGCTGCTGGTATGGGGCTTTTTGCTCTACTGGCGTGCTCGCTCAGCGCAGGCTTTTCAAATTTCAGGCTGGTATGCGTTCACCCTACCCCTCGGCGCGGCAATCTTCGCGGCGATGATGTTTGCATCGGCCTATAAAGTACTCTTTGGCCGTGGCGTCACCTGGAAAGGGCGGCAATATCAGGGGCGTTAGAAAATTTGCCAAACCGCCAGGGTAATCCCGGCCCCCGCTAGCGAAGCGATGAAATTGACCAAATCATTATTCAGCCAGTGCCAGCCGCGGATTTGCCTGGTTTCTGATCCGCAAGAATGCACGGGATGGCGTTCGGTCTCTTTTTGACAATCAGCGCAGAAGTAGATCGCCTGAACCGTGGCGCCCAGCAGCGAATCGAGCAGGGAACCGCAAACTCCCCCGAGGGTGGCTGCCAGCCACATAGGCCACGCGCCCGCCCCGAGGTAGAACGCTGCTCCCACCAGCCCCACCAACGCGGCTCCGCTCAGGGTTGAGAGCGTCCCGAAAAACGAGATTCCCCCCGAGGTTCCCGCTTCCACTACCTGACCATTTGTAATCAGGCGCGGCGGCCTGCGGCTGAGCACGCCCAACTCGGTTGCCCAGGTGTCGGCATTGACGGTTGCCATTGCCCCCAGATAGGCGAGCCACGGCAGCGGGTTTTCCGGCTGGAGAAAAGCCCAAATCACCAGCACTGACCCCAGCCCGCCATTGGCAAGCACTTGCTGCCAGTCACGCTGGCTGCCTTTGGCAAATTTCTCGCTGAGGGCTATTTTGCGCTGTTTGAAAGTTTTAGAAAGTGCGCTGGATGTGACGAAGAAAGTTAACAGCAACGCCGCCCAGGGCAGCCCGCCCAGGCCAAAGATCAGCCCGCCCGTCAGCGCGGCGGCGATGGCACCGCTGCGAGAAAGCGAACCAGCCCGCCAGGCAACCAGACTAATGACAATACCGGCAAGGAAACCAATTAGAATTTGCATAAATTTGTGGATAAGTTGTGAATATCTGTGGATAAATGGTAGTGATGTGTGGATAAAATATGGCTTTTTAGCCCGTTTGCAAGATCAAAATAAACGCCAGGGAGAATAATATAGCCGCAACACAACTGACGATCCAGAGTATATAGGCCCAGGGGCGCTCGCCCGAATTGCGAAAGAAGACCAACCCGATCACGCCGTTTACAATGTAGATAAAACTGCTGAATACAGGCAAAAACAGAATTTGTACCCCGGGCAGCGGCTCTCGGGGCAGGCCGCCGGGCGTGAAGCCCATTGAGATTTGGGGATGTTGCGGAATAGATAGCAGGGCTGCGGCCAGCAAGGCTACATTGAGCAGGGCGCCAATGAGAAACAACGCCCGCGCCGGACGGGCTTGCCAGGCGCGTGAAAAGATAAAACTGGGGTAGATCGCTTCTGGATGCGATGGGTTTAGCGAGCCCAGTTCAATTACTCGCTGGTAACTTTCCAGAAAACCCTGGATATTATTGGGTGAGATGGCATAGGCGCGCTCAACCGTGCCAATGAGAATAAGCTGTTTGGATGCCGAAGCAAAAAACTCCACTGGCCGGCTGTCGGGCAGGCGGGTGATCCCTAGCATGGCGCCCGGCCAACGGAAACGCGGCAGGGGCAGGGGGATTTCCAGATCGGAAGCGGGGCGCACCCAGAGAATATCGTTGGTTGGGATTTTCTCGACGCGCCAGCCCCATTGCAAGCGAATATGATCGCGCTCGATGGTATAGCTGGAATTTTGCAACGTATAGAGCCGATAAGCGAGTGTGGGGATCAGCGGGATAGCAACCAGCGCCGGCAGTAGATAGAGCAAGAAAACCGGGCCAACTTGCGCTTCGGTAGCCATCCAAAATCCCCAGATAGTTGCCACAATCAACACAATGATTGCGCTAACCTGGAAGATGCTGCCTGCGCGCCGCGGGGGATAGAAACTGCTACTTTCATTCATAGGGAACATTTATACCACGGCTTCACGCAAAGAATCTGCTGATTTGACAAAAAATGAAGATAGTAGTACCATGAGAAAGAGAAAATACTATAGATATAGCTAATATGTTTTAATATTGATACGAAGGGGACTACACTAAATCGAGTAAAAAACGCCATGAGTGATGAACCCGTTTATTCCACTGTAGAAATTTGCCAGATGTTCGGCATCTCAAAGAGTACCATCTTTCGCTGGGAGCGCGAGGAATTGCTACCGCCAATTCAACGTGATATTTCAGGGCAGCGCGAGTATGCGCAGGAGCATGTCAATGCCATCAGCGAACGCCAGAAAGAACAACTCAGCAAGCGCTATGAGCGCGCCATTAATCTGGGCGATAACGCCAGTCTGCGGCGGATTTCCGAAGCTGTATCTTTGCGAAAATTCTTTGAGAACGATCTGACAGGCCTGTATGAGCTGGCTGAGTTCCCCGAAGTTTCTCCCGAGACATTGAAACAACTGATGCAAATTGCCCTCGAACAGTATGAACCAGGGGACAAGGTTTTTTGTGAGATTATACGTGTCTTATGGGAACATTCATGTGGTGGTTGTGCCTAGACAAGAAAGGGGAGTATCAATGATAGATCTGGAACTTCAGCGTAAACAAGCCCAAGCAGATTTGCTCGATTTATTCACCCAAGCGACAAATCTGCCGATTGGGTTGTATGAGCTTAAGAATGGCGATCTTGATGAGTTCATTACGGATTTATCCAAAGAGCGTTTTGAGCCGTTTTGCCAATTAATTCATGAATTTGGAGGGGAAGAACTCTGCAATGCCGATCAGTGTCGGCGGGCTTTATCGGCGTTCAATGAAACGGAAACGCGCCTGATGTTATGTCATGCCGGGTTGTATAACCAGGCGGTTCCGGTAACAGTGCGCGGCAATACTCGCAGTGTATTGGTTTACGGCGAAATACGTATTTTGGATGATGCGTATCAATTTGAAGCGCTGGCGCGTCTGGAACAGACGGTGGGCGAACTTAACCTGAACGATAAGCAGATTCAACAAGTGCAGGAGGCTTTTGGAAATGTAAAGAGTTTCTCGCTTCAAGAACTGCGCAAACGGCGTGACATGTTGCAGCGTATCGAGCGCTGGTTTTATCGCTTCATCGATGAAGAAGAACGCCTTATAACGAATGTTGACCGCATCACACATGAAATTCAAACTCGTTTGCAAGCCGTGATCGCCAATGCCGAAAATATGATGCTGGAAGCAACCGATCTTCCTCAAGATATTCGCCAAATTGCCAACGATGTGCTTTTTAGCGCTTTGGCTTTGGATACAGTAATTCAGAATTTAGGATTTTATTTGGGAGACTATAAATTTGAGTTACAAACAATTGCGCCATTGATCTATGAGGCCAAGCGCGTCTACGAAGCTGAAGCCAAGCGACGTCAGGTGGATGTTGTGGTCAAGATTCAAGAAATCCACACTCAGAAGCTGGAGATCTCTAAAAGCCACATGCAGCACGCCGTCAATAACCTTGTGCATAATGCGGTTAAATATTCTTTTCGGGGAGGCTATGGCCGCTATCGTTTTGTTGAGATTCGAGCCTATCCTGCGCAGGACTCCTGTAGATTTGAGATTAATAATTATGGCGTGGGCATTTTGCCTGAAGAAATCGCTGAAAACAAAATCTTTGAAGATGGCTATCAGGGCGTTTTAACCGAGGGGGAATTTCGTACGGGGGCAGGGAAGGGGTTGAGCCTCGTCAAACAGATCATTCATGAGCACCACGGGACGATCGAAGTTGAGAGCCGGTTAAAATCAGAAACATCCGACCCCGAAGGAAAGCCTCACCTGACCAAGTTCACAGTGACTTTGCCCTACCGGCAGCCCAAGGAGACTGAAAAATGAGCAAGACAATTATTTGGATTGAAGATGATATCGAGATCATTGATCCCGTGGTTCGCCCCCTTGAGCGGGCCGGATACCAGGTCGTTCGCTTGAATACAGTTCAAGAAGTGCTGGGGGCCATTGAGAAAATCCGCGCCGCGGATCTGGTGTTGCTGGATATGATTTTGCGCCCCGGTATGGAAGAGCACACATTTGGGCGTTATCCCGGACTGGACATTCTAGGATTGTTTCGCGAAAAATATGCGATTGATGTGCCGGTGGTGGTTTTGACGGTTGTGGATCGCCCCGAAGTTCGCCAGCGGCTCAACGAATTAGGCACAGCACAGATTGTCCGTAAACCGGTGCGTCCCTCTGCTTTGAAAGAAGTTGTTGATGGCGTGTTGGGGGGCGAATAGCGCCACATATAACTCTGTCTGTATGGGTGTTAGCCATCCATTTTAGGCGAATTCATAGGAATTATCCTGCTTGTGCTCCAGGTAGCACCGCACTTAACCGTGGTCAGTGCCGAAGGTGCCGCATGTGAGCATTGAGGTCCGCAAATGCTTGCGTTTTGGCCTAAATCAGCGGGATTTCGGCCGAAAATAGCTCAAATCCAGCAATTTTGTCGCCATAAAGTGTGTTTTTGGTCGAAAAACTCGCTCCATCAACGGCTCCACGGTTAAGTACCGTGATACCTGCTCCAAAAAAAGCCGTGAAAGCGGCTTTTTTGTTACCTTAGGTATTGACAATAATACATATATTTGCTATATTCAGTATAGTCATTACTAACGAGAACAACTCTCCATAAGTGAAAGGACGCGACATGGCTATGATGATGCAGGTATTCATATTCTTGATAGTTGCTGCCATGATTATTTGGGCGGCGTGCGAAGTTGTCTGGCGCACTTAATTACGCAGAATTCGAGTAAATAGGTCGAGGTTATTTTCCAAATCTTGCGAAAATAACATGAGGAGGAGCCTGTGAACTGGAAACGTGAAATGGCTATTTTTGGCGGTTTAGCAGCCATCGCCGCATATATAGGCGGCTGGATGGTTGCGCTGATTAGCATCCCGATCAGCGTCGGTGTGATTTATATTCTCCGTGGATTTACTGTTGTTCGCGAACTGGAAGTTGCAGTTGTGCGCTATCGGCAAACGCAAGCCTTTTCGCGCTTCCTCCCTGCAGGGGTGCGCTGGATTCCGCCGGGTATTGAATATATCTGGGAAAAAATTTCGGTTGCAGTGACAATTGCCAAAGGTTCAACTCAGGCGCTGACCAGAGATGGACACACGCTCTCGGTGGAGTGGATGTTGGTTTACAAATTAACGCCAGAAAAATTAGCCCCGGAGCGATGCCCAGGAATGACGCGAGTTTTACCCAAAAAGGCCGATATGCTGGTAAACACCCATGTCAGCGATTGCCTGCGCGAGCTTCTTGAGCAGCGTTTTATGGATGAACTGCTGCAGACCGGTGTGCAAAGTCGCTTGAAGCGTGAACTTCGTCAACGGGCAGCCGTGCGACTGGCTAATTCTGGCATTGAGGTATATCGTGTGTCGGCGCTGAATGTTAATTTGCCGCAACGCGTTATTCAAACCATTGAGGCTGCGCATCAGCGGCGGCACCAAGCACAAGCAGATGCTGAAGCCTATCAGATTATGCGCCAGGCATTCGACCATTTCACTGATGCCGATATGCAATGGCTGGAACTGGAACGAATTCGCGTGCTGGCACAACATGGCAACAGCACCGTGATTGTGCCACTGAATGATGAAGGCCATCTTGAAAAAGAGAGCAATCGCACAAATGGCAAACACTCAGGGCTATTCCAAGATTTACCGCTGGCGCGCTAAGTGAAATATCGCTCACATCTAGTATGGGGGTTATCCTGAAACCAGATCCAGTGTAGCTTTCGCCGCTGGGTCTGGTTGCGCCTTGCCCTAGATTGGATTTCCCTTTATAATCCCAAACAAATGTTCTAAAGGAATCGCTATGGCAATTGATTTCCAGCAAGTGCGCCAACAAATTATCGAAATGGGAAAAGATGCTCCTCTGCGAGCGCAGCACATGCGCGAAACTCGTGAGAAAGCACTCCAGGCGCTCTCCGATTGGGCTGAGAAATTGGACGAATTGCAGCTCAAGGTAGATGCTGCCCTTCAGGCGAATCCGAATTTGCGCTGTGCCCTGCCCCGGGACGAGAATCTGCTTACCCGTGCAGCCAGCCCCGAGGTCCCCGCCGCCGCCACGCTGCTCGCCGCCGATGGTTCCCAGATCAATCCCAATCGGCATGCCTCGGTCGATTTTTGTCTGGTTAATGTGGGGGCTATCCAGATGCAGCATGGCGAGCCGGATGCCCCAACTACCGATGTTCAGAGTAAGCTGTATTATGACGACCAAATGTATGTGGGCGGCGGGTATATCAACGAGCGCATGGTAGCATTGCTGCGCGATCTGCGCGAGCGCACATTGCTGGCGGAATTGGCCGAAGATTTGCCATCCCCCGCGATTACGCTCACGGATGGGCCGCTGGAGCTTTGGGTGGGGAGCGAAGTTTCTTTGGAAACCGGGGAATATGAGAAACGCTTCAAAGAATATTTGGCTGCCTTGCGCCGGTTGCACCGCATTGGCGCATCGACTGCCGGGTATATCGACAAGCCGCGCGGCGACTTGCTGGTACGCCTGTTGGAGATTGCGCTTCTACCCCTGGATGAAATTGAGAAAGCCGGACGCACGCATCGCCCATTTTTGCAACTCGCCGATGCTGATCTCTTTGCCGAAATTTTGCGTCCCGGCGAGCGTTCAGCTGTTTTGGGCATTCAATCGCGCAATGCCGAGTTGTATACGGCGGAGTTAGCGTTGCATTTCTTTTATCTGAATGTCAGCCGCAACCCCCGCAAGCCCTACACGGTGCGCGTCGAAATTCCTGCCTGGGTGGCTGCCAATGCCGCCATGCTCGACCAACTGCACGCCATTTTGCTGCACCAGTCTCATATTCTGGGAGGGCGGCCTTACCCCTATATTTTGCACCGCTCGCACGAGGTTGCAGTGGTCAGCCGCGATGAAGCCCAGCAGGTTGAAAATATGATCGCGCTGGAATTGCAGAAACATGGCATCGAATTCAGCGAAGGTTCGTTCAAGCAAGCGGCAAAAGATGTGTCGGTTTCGTAAAACCACGAAGCACACGAACGAGAGGGAATAACGATGACAGCGATTGAGATTGGACGTTTATTACGCGCCGGAACCACTGGATTTGTGGCCGGTTGCCGTGTTTCGCAAGTGGATGCGCCTACCTTTGGGGGGTTGGTTCGTGCGCCCCTGGGGGAGGGCTACCATGTGTATGGTCTGATTCACGACATCCGCATTGATGATGATGGAATCGTGCGGCAACTTGTCACCGCCGACCGCGTGGACGAAAACGTAGTCGCTGACAATCGCATCAATCGCAATGTTCCCATCGAAATTAGCGTGTTGACCGTGGGCTACCAGCAGAATGGCGCGATTCGCCACCTGTTGCCGCCGCGCCCTCCGCTCAGCCTGGATGTGATCTACCAATGCAGCCCGAAAGAGTTGTGCGATTTTACATCGCAGGGGCGTTTCGGCTATTTTCGGCATATTTTACGCGCCCAGGATGCCCCTGTGGGTGAATTGCTGGCCGCGCATCTTGAACAAGCCAGCGCTGCCCACGCCCAGAAAGGCTCTCCCCAATGGACAGAAGCCGCCACGCGCGAATTGATTGCCCTGCTGCGCGATGATTATCCTGCGCTGATGGGTGTGCTGGGCGCGTTGAGCGATGTCAGGGAGGTGTGAGGATGGGTAATCAAATCTCAGGAGTAACAATTTGCCCCAGAACTTATTTAATTTATGTTGATGAATCCGGTGACCCAGGAATTCTTCAACCCGATAGAAGTAATTCCCAACATTACATACTTTCAGGTGTGATTATTCCTGTAGATCGCTGGAGAGTTATTTTTGAGCAACATCGTCAAATACGATACTATTTGAAACAAGCCTATGGACTTCCCGTGCGTACAGAAATTCATATTGCTGATTGGTTAGGGCGAAATCGAAGTAAACAGAAATTTCATGATTTAATGGGGAACAAGAAAAATCGAGTTGCAACTCTTAGAGATTATATTCAAAGAATCGCTTTGGATTTAATTGATATTCAGTTTATTCATGTTCATGTCAATAAGGTAAACTATAGAAAGGAAACTCCCATAAATCTAATTGCATGGGAACGGTTAATTCAACGATTTCATAATTTTCTTGAATATCAAAGATT
The DNA here is from genome assembly GCA_018648225.1 of Chloroflexota bacterium. Classification (NCBI taxonomy): domain Bacteria; kingdom Bacillati; phylum Chloroflexota; species Chloroflexota bacterium. The sequence goes on along the minus strand of JABGRQ010000113.1, from coordinate 19,052 downwards.
TGAAGGGATAACTGTACCAGCTAATGGAATGATTTTTGCTGATCAAAACGATGAGCCGATGTTGCGTCGTTTGCTTCGAAAAATGCGAGCTTACAACCCGGTTCCAAATCTATATGGTGGGGGAACCCGACAAAAACTTTGTACTCAGATTGTCGATGATCCTGTAATTCGAGATTCTAAACATAGTTATTTTGTTCAAATGGTTGATGTATCTGCGTACCTACTTTATCAGAAACTATATCCACGCGGAAGCCTCAAACGTTACAATGTGGATCGATTATTTGATTTATTGCATCCTCGCCTACTATTAGAGGCCTCAAGAAAAGATCCATATGGCATGGGGATCGTACATGTTTAAAGAAAAATGCCCGCTTCAAGCGGGCACTGGGCATGGCCGCCTTAACCAAATGGGCTAATTAGGTCACGCATGATCAGTATAGCATGATTTCATAGGAATACACAAGTAGGAATTAGTATGCAAAATCGAAAATCCATTGGCTATATCGTCGGCGGCGGACTAAAAGAGAGTTTCCGCGCCCGGTTGCAAGTGCCCTCCCAGGAGGTGCAAGAAGGCGCCTTTGTGGTCATTGATAATCTGCCCTGGCATTTCTACGGGCTGGTGACGGATATTCAACTCGGCGCCACCGACCCGCGTTTTGCCGATGAGCAAAGCCAAGCGCGCCTGCCTGCCGAAATCGCGAAACTACTCCACGGACAAACCCTCTACACCAATTTGGAAATTCTCCCCGCCCTGATGTTGGATGTTGGCCCCGATATGGAATCGCCTGACTACGCGCGCTGGCTCTCAGCGATCGATTCCGGCTTGCGTGACCAACCGCGCCCCGTACCCGTCAAAACCGTACCGCCGCATCACTCCCAAGTTTATTTGGCGCATGAGGGCGATATTGCTGAAATTTTTGGCAAGGATGAAAAAGGCAATTTTGTCATCGGCTACACGCGCGAGCAGGGACATCCCGTGCGCATCAATATGGAGAAATTTATCCAGCGCTCCTCCGGAATTTTCGGTGCAACCGGCACGGGAAAATCTTTCCTCACCCGAATGGTGCTGGCCGGATTGATCCAGTATGATAAAGCCTCCGTGCTGATTTTTGATATGCACAATGAATACGGCCTGGATGATACCGCCTCTGACACTGGCGAGCGTGTGGTTGGGTTGAAGGCCAAATTCCGCTCGAAGGTGCGCGTGGTGGGCCTGGGTGCAGGCGCCCTGATCCGCGGGCAGGCCGCCGATTTCAACCTGGAAATTGCCATGCGCGATATTCGCCCCGCCGATGTGGAATTGCTGGCGCGCGAACTAAATTTGCGCGAAACCACCCCCACTACTTTGGATGCTTTGCAAAAGACCTTTGGTCCGCAAAACTGGTTTAACGAATTTCGCCAACTCAAAGTAGGCTCCGTCATCGAAACTGAAGATGGCAAGAAAATCCCCGCGCCCGATAGCGTGGCTTATTGGGCCAATGCCGAAGGCGTCAATCTGGCTGCCGCAGAAGGCCTGCACAACAAAATGCGACGCTTGTTCAATACCGAATATATCGTTGAAAACCCATCTTCGGACGGCATCAATGAAATTGTTAAAGCCCTTGAAGCCGGGCAGCATATTGTGCTTTCCTTTGGCGACCACGAAAGCGATCTCGATTATCTTTTAGTCAGCAATTTGCTCACCCGCCATATCCGCAATCGCTGGGAAGCCAGCGCTAATGCCTTTCGCAGTTCGGGCAGAAATGAGCCGCGCCCCCTGGTCATTGCCGTGGAAGAAGCCCACAAACTGCTCAACCGTGAGATGGCACGCCAGACTACCTTCAGTACCATTGCCCGCGAGCTGCGCAAATATTACGTCACCCTGCTGATTATTGACCAGCGCCCCTCGCAAATTTACGACGAAGTCATGTCGCAGTTGGGGACGCGTATCTCAGGCTGGCTGGGTGATGAAGATGATCTGCGCGCGGTACTCTCTGGCCTTTCGGGGCGAGATTCCCTTCGGGGAATGCTGGCCCGCCTCCAGCCGAAAGAGGAAGTCCTGCTCCTCGGGTGGGGAGTTCCCATGCCGTTGCCGGTTCGTTCCCGTCGTTATGACGATCGCTTCTGGGATGAGTTACTCGGAAAAAAGAAATTTGATGCTGAACAAAATTTACGTGAATTAGGCTTCTAGTTCCTACGCTGCCGCACACGAAAATTTCGGACTATGATATAGCTCATGTTGCAGTGTAATTTCATATGGGGGCTATATGGACAAATGTCTTTGCATTCAGGAAATATGCCACTTTGAAGAAAGAGGGGGTTATTATACATTTGGGAGATGAATGGGGTGGTCACACTCCCAGCTAATCAATGAAAGCGGACCCTGGACGATGTTACCAAAAATACTCAAACAAATGCCCTTATTTGAAGGGTTAACGGAGGCGGAACTCAATCGCTTAACGCCGCTGTTTTCTTTCAGTGAGTGCGCTGAAAATGAAGAAATTTTCAAACAAGGGGATATTGCCAATTATCTTTATCTGGTTGTTAAAGGCCGCGTGGCGATTCGATTCAAACCCGACGATGGCGAAATGCTGACGGTAGCGCAAATTGAAGCCGGGGGTGTTTTTGGTTGGTCAGCTGCCTTTGGCAGTGGTTATTACACTTCGGGAGCCTATTGTCTTTCGGATGCCGGATTGCTTTGCGTGAGTGGTGAAGCCCTGAAACGTTTCCACATTAAATTTCCTGATACCGGTAAGCTAATTCTTGAACGCCTGGCAAAAGTAATTGCCGAACGGTTACAGCGCGCCCACACCCACAGTCAGGTGGTTGCTATGTTAGAATATGGACTAACAAATGGCGTAAAACCTTTGGGAGCGTAAAATGACAGAAAACGCGCAAGCCTATTCAAAAGAAGAAATGCTAAAAGGCCTGGTAGCGCAAGTGAGCGCCTATATTGAGCAATACCATGGCGGTTCGGTTGAGATGATTTCATTCAAGGACAATCAACTCAATGTACGCTTGGGCGGAGCCTGCATAGGTTGCCCGCTTTCCACCGCTACCCTGCAAGGTTGGGTAGCCGGTACGATCAAGCAATTTTTTCCCGATGTGGAAGTGATCGGCGTAGAATAACAGGAGCATACGTAATGAACTTTATGGATTTTGTCGCCCTGGCTGGATATGCGTTGCGCTTATTGGGGTTGTTGGTCTTTGGTGTAGCTGTAGCTTGGTTTACATTAACAGCCTATCGTCAGTCGGGTGAGCGCTGGCAATTGCAAATCGCCATTTACCTGGGGTTGTTATTCTTTGCTGCGCTGCTGGCGCGTTTCGCATCGGCGGCTGGCTTGGGCGGTTTTGCCCTGGGCGCCGGAGCCGGATTGCTCTATTGGGGATTGCGCACAGAAGCAGCACCTGATGAGGACGATTAATCACCTAAAAAACAGGAAAAACAAACGGGCGCCCGATGTGGGTGCCCGTTTTTGTGTTAAGTCTATGCTCAAAGGGATGGCTGGTTTATTCAGCAGCCGCTTCCGGCTCAACAATCGGGTTGCGTGCCAGAAAATCTTCGACCCACAGAATATTATCTTTGGCGCGCTCAATGGTTTTGAGCAGCGTGCCCATTGTCGAAATCTCTTCTAATTGTTCGGCAACAAACCAGCGTAAGAAATCCTGAGAGATATAATCTTTATCGTTAATGGCAATATCCATCAGCCCGTTAATCATGCGCGTGACTTCGGTCTCCCAATCCAGCGCCAGTTGCGCGCAGTGTTTCGGAGATGTAAAATCGTATTCTGTTTTGTTAATTGCAGGAATACGCACCTGACCGCCCGCCTCGACGATATAGTGGGCAAACTTCATGGCGTGCTCTTTCTCCTCTTCGGCTTGACGGTAGAAAAAAGCCGCCAATTGTGGCAGGTCATCGGCATCGAAATAAGCCGCAATGCTCACATATTGTAAACTGGCTGCAAATTCCGCACCCACCTGGGCATTGATGGCATCTTCAAGTTGTTTGCTGAGAATCATTTTTGTCTCCTTATTCTTTTTTTGTGAACCTTTTTATCTATACCTGAATGTCATTCGATTATAGCATTTGTAATTTATAACGGGTGTTAAACCTTTATTAGCATTCCTATAAACTCATCGCGCAGCCATCGGCGCGGGGATCGCTGCCGCCGGTCAGCGCGCCGCTTTCGGGGTCGCGGCAAATCACCTGCCCGCGCCCGAAGACCGCCCGCCCATAGCCATTGACCATACGAACAGGGTGCCCCATATCAGCCAGTTTTTGGATTTCAGCGGGGAGTAGGCCTTCTTCCAGGTCGAGCGCGCCACCGGCTGTCGCAGCATCAATGCAAAAGCGCGGTTGGTCGAGAGCGGCCTGCGGGTTGAGTTGATCGTCGATTAAGGCGCTGGCAACCTGTAGATGCCCCTGTGGCTGCATAAAACCGCCCATCACGCCAAAGCTGGCGAATAGGCCCTCACCCCTTTGCCCCTCTCCCTGGGGAAGATGGGTTGGGGGAGAGGGAATGGTAATCATCGAGGGAATAATTGTGTGATATGGCCGCTTGCCCGGCATTAGTGCATTGGGGTGTTTGGGATCAAGACTAAAGTTGTGGCCGCGGTTTTGCAAGGTGAAACCCCAACCTTTGGGCACAATCCCGGTGCCGAAGCCCATATAGTTGCTGTTGATGAACGAGCAGGCGTTACCTTCGCCATCCACCACGCTGAGGTAGACGGTATCCGATGAGGCCACAGGCGTGCCGCGCTGCTGGTCAAGGCTGGCGCGCTGTGGGTCAATTTGTGCGCGGCGTTCAGCGGCATATTCTTTCGAGAGCAGTTCGGCAAGCGGCGCGGGAGAGAAAGTGGGGTCGGCGGCGTACCAGCGCGTATCGGCAAAAGCCAGGCGCATGGAATCAATTTGCAGGTGCAAGCGTTCCGCTGAAAGCGGCTTCAGCGCGGCAATGTCGAAGCCTTCGAGCAAATTCAGCCCCAACAAGGCAGCTAAACCCTGGCCGTTGGGCGGGCACTCCCATACGCGGTAGCCGCGGTAGATGGTGCTGATCGGTTCATCCCAGGTGGCTTGATGTGCGGCCAGATCATCGAGAGTCATACAGCCGCCCGCCTGTTTAATGACAGCCACGATGGCTGCAGCGATTTCGCCGCGGTAAAACGCGTCTACGCCGCCCGCGGCGACCGCCCGAAAGGTGCGCGCCAGCCCCGGGTTGCGGAAGATCTCGCCGGGTTTTGGCGCGCACCCTGTGATAGTCAGTTCGTGGCCATTGAGCGCCTGCGCTAATTGGCGCTCTGCGCCGCGCTTCCAAAAGTGAGCTGTCACCGGGGCAACCGGGAAACCAGCCTCGGCCAGCCGTATAGCAGGAGCCAGCACATCGGCCAGGGTCAAACACCCGTGACGCGCCACCATCTCACTCCAGCCGGAGCAAGCACCCGGCACGGTGATGGTGTGGGGATGGTAAGGATTGCTAATTGGTGATTGGGAATTGGTGAACAGGCCGTCTTTTTGGATGAGCTCGATGGTCAATGCGGCGGGGGCGCGCCCCGAGGCGTTCAGTGCCGTAACCTGCCCTGTGGCGGCTTCATAGTAGAGCGCAAACGCATCCCCGCCAATCCCCGTGGAAGTTGGCTCGGTGACGTTGAGGGCGGCAGCAGTGGCGATGGCTGCATCGGCGGCACTGCCGCCGCGGGCGAGAATTTCAAGCCCGGCGGCAACGGCCAGGGGCTGGGATGTGGCTACCATGCCACGCATTCCCATCACCGGGGAGCGCCGGGAAGAAAAATTATATTCAAAGTGCAAGGGAAAACTCCTGGAACTGAATCAACCCCAAAAGGAGTCTGTTCAGCCTACCTCGATTTATGGTTTCTCCATTATACTAATAGAGCTTTGGCTGCCGCAAGCAGCAATCTAAGTAACTGCTCAGGCTAACGCCTTCGCAGAGGGAATTCCGAAAAAAGAGGTGTGCGTGGGGGCGTACGCCCCCACGCACACCTCTTTTTTCGGCCTCTTTTTGTTCGAGGCTGAGCAGTTACAATTAAACCAGAAATGAGGCTTGTATGATGACTACGATTCCACGAAATCAGATCAAACCCGGACTATGTGTGCGTATTGTGCAAAAACAAGATCAACGCAGCGGTAAACTTACCGAAGGTATTGTGCAAGATATTCTTACGAAATCGGCATCACACCCGCACGGGATTAAAGTGCGGCTGGCCGATGGCAAAGTTGGGCGGGTAAAAGAGATTGTCGTGCCCCATGGATAATTGCTTTATCAATGGGCAGTTTCTTCCCAGCGATCAAGCCACGATCCGGGTGGCAGATTTGGGCTTGCAGCGCAGCTATGGGGTGTTTGACTATGCCCGTACACTACGCGGCGAACTCTTTCATTTCAATGACCATCTGGCTCGTTTCCGGCAATCCGCTGCGGAGCTGGGTCTCGTGCCCCCCGCATCGGATGATGAGATCAGCGATATCGCCCGGCAGCTTATCGCTGAAAGCCGCTTCGCCAATCCTGCCATCCGACTGATTCTCACCGGGGGCTATGCTGATGATCCCCATCCGCTGGAAAATCCAAATTTTATCGTCAGTACTGAAGAATTGCCAACCTACCCGCCAGAAACATATATACATGGCAAAAATTTAATCACCGTGGCGTATCAGCGCGAATTGCCGCAGGTTAAATCGCTGAACTATATGAACTCGATCCGCTTGCTGCCGCTGCTGCGCCAAAAAGGCGCGTTTGATATGCTTTTTTATGGGGTGCATGGCATTACTGAATGCCCGCGCAGCAACTTTTTTCTCTTTCACGGCGATACGCTGGTGACGGCGCAGGCGCATATTTTGCACGGGATTACCCGAAAAATTGTGCTTAAACTTGCGCCGCAAAAATACTCTGTGGAAGAAAGAGAGATTGCGCTTGAGGAGCTTTTTACAGCCGATGAAGCCTTCGTGACTTCGACCAGTAAACGCGTGTTACCCATCGTTGAAGTCGATGGCGCTCCAATTGGGAATGGCAAGGTTGGAAAACGCACGAAGACGTTACTTGGTTTATTTGATCGTTAAATCGCAGGCCTGTGCAGGTAAAAATTGGCTCTTTGGGAACTACCGTTTGGAATGATATCAGGTAAGTCGGCAAGTTTCTTGCACTCACTCTTCTATGCAAAAACGCATTTTTCTCATCCCCGCACTGCTCGTTGCACTCACAAGTTTCTGGCTTGTGAGTGTCGCAGGTTCTGCCGATAATACTGCCGACCAGCCTTTCCGCGTTTACCTGCCCATCATTGCTGCCAGTGAGATCAACTACCCTGCCTTCAGCGCGTGGATTGGCCCGGGGGGTGGTTCAGTTACCGATTTGATCTACGACCCCGAAAATCCCAATACCGCCTTTGCTGCGGTACACGGGCACGGCATTTTTAAGAGCGAAGATGGCGGCCTCACCTGGCGCGATGTCAGCGCCGGGCTGCAAAACCGGGATGTGACTGTGGTGACGATTGCCCCGCGCAATAGGCTGGTACTCTACGCGGGGACGTATCGCGGCGGCATTTATAAATCGATCAACGGGGGTGAATCGTGGTATCGCAGCGATGCAGGCATTCAGGGTGGGGCGATCTCCTACGCGATTGAAATTGACCCCGCACGCACTTCTCGCGTCTATGCCGCCACGCGCGGCGAATCCAACAACGGCGCGGCGCCGTGGCGCGGGGTGGTCTACCGCAGCGAAGATGGCGGCCAAAGCTGGCAGCCTGTGCTGACCAACGTGGGCGGCTCTGGCGAGCAAGATTGGGCCTACGATCTCTCGATCTACCCGCATAGCGCCAATATCGTCTACGCTGCCACGCACGAGCATGGCGCTTATCGCAGCCTTGACTACGGTCGAAGCTGGCAGGCGGTTAATAATGGTGTCGGCGATCGCACCGGACGTGCCATTGAACCCGATCCGCGCGTCAATACCAGCACAGTTTATCTGGGCGTGTTCCATCCTACGGGTGTCTATAAATCCACCAACCGCGGCGACGTGTGGAGTTTGAAAACCAACAACGTCTCACAAGTGCGCACGTATCGCATCGCCGTTAACCCCAACAACAAAGACACTCTCTACCTGGGCACATTTGACCACGGTATTATGCGTTCCACCAATGCCGGTGAAAGCTGGTCGACGGCGGGGTTGAGCAGCGAAATTATTCTCGATGTTATTCCGCGCCCGGCACATTACAGCCAGCTTCTCAGCGGCACGCTGCATAACGGGCTGTTCCGCAGCACAAATAACGGCGGCAGTTGGGAGCACAGCCAGCAAGGCCTGAATGCCAGTAAGGTCACATCGCTGTTGGTGCAGCCCGGCAATTCGCAAACGCTGTACGCCAGTTTGTATCCCGGATGGATAGCGCGCTCACTGGATGGGGGCGCAACCTGGGGAGATTATCACCAAGGTATAGTGGACAAGCGCGTCCACGCTCTGGTGGTGCATCCTGTTCAAACAAGCTGGCTCTACGCCCTGACAGATGAATCCGGCCTATATCGACGGGACACGCTCAACGGGGGAGGGTGGCAGCCCGCGGGCGGGAATTTTCTTTCGGGAGCCGTACCCACAGCGGAGGAGTCCGTTCACCCCTTCCATCAGGATGACGTCTTCGAGCAACTCTTCCCCGATGAAAGCCTGCCCACCAATCTACCCCAGGCGGCATCTATCCCCCTGCTATGCTTAACCTTCACCAATACTTCTCCAGCGATGGGCTATCTGGGGACGGCGGGCGGGGGTGTTTACCGCAGTATGGATGATGGGCAAAGTTGGGCGGCGATGGGGCTGGCAGGGACGAGCGTGTATGCGCTGGTAGTTGTACCTGGGGAACCTAATCGGGTGTACGCCGCCACCAACAGGGCGGGCAGCGTGCAAATGAGCCTGGATGGCGGCGCGACCTGGGGAGATATGGGGCTGGCGGGCGTGGCAGCCTACTCACTGACGTTGGATACATTTAACCATGATGTGTTGTATGTGGGCACCAGCAACGGGGTTTATAAATATATTGGCGGAATCGGCTGGGTGCCTGCCGCGCTGAGCGGATCGGTGGTGACGAGTATTGCCGCGCATCCCACACGCGCTAACCTGATTTACGCAGGCACAACTGAGGGAGCATTTATTTCAGATGATGGCGGGGCAACCTGGAAAGCAGGCCCAACGGAGTTGACAGGTATCGAAATCCAGGCGATCCAATTCGACACCAATCAGCCGCGCCTGGTGTATTATGCAACGAAGGGATTTGGTGTTTTGAAGGTTTCTGAGTAACGCTCACGCTCATTTTCGAAAAAACAGATGAGCCGCAACATTGTTACGGCTCATCTGTTTTTTTATTCGCGGATCCCCCTCTCCCAAATTGGGGGCGGGGTCAGGGGTGGGGGTTACATATCCAGCCCTGCCAGCTTATCGAGGGCAGCGCCAACTTTGCCACCGGCCTGCCAGTAGTCAAATTTGGTGGTGTTGATATGCTCCACAAAACCGCCCATGTGGCGCATTTCTTCAACCATGTGGTTGACCAACTCGCCATCCCGATCTACATCTGTGCCCTTGCCATCCCACAAAGCCACCAAGCGTGCTCGATCGATGCCCAACAACAACGAGGAGTACAGCGCCCAGCGGTTGTTACGCTTATAAAGATCATCTCCAGTTTTTACCTTACCCACATGGTCAAGCTGGAAGCTGATATTGACATCGGGGTGATTGCGCAGATTGTAGAAGCGCTCTACCCACGCATCGCCAGCGAAACTAATATTCTGTTTGATATATTGCGGCTCGCTATAAGGCAGGTGGACTTCAACTTTCATCCCCCGCTCCAGGCAGGCCTCAATAAAAATGATCTCACCGCCGCAGGCTGCCCCTGCGGTTACGCCCAAATCGTCATTGCCAATATCGAATTTGTCGAGTGCGGCGTCAATGCGCTTGCGGGCTTCTTTTTCCATCTCTGTCACGAAGCGGCGCTCGGTTTGTCCATCGCGGTCCATCTTATGCCCGGCAAACAGGATCACGCGCTCGTCTTTCGCTTTGGGGTCTTCAATTTCATCCTTCTCTTCTTCGGGTTGTTCCTTACGGATGCGGCGAATTTCATCTTTGAGAACTTCAACCCCCACCTTTACATATTCCGGACGCAGGGCCAACGAACTCAAAATTTCGAGCTGGCTGATGGATGATTCCAGGAAGAAGATATTCTTGCGAGCCGCAGTGAGCGCCTTTTTGTAAGCGCGTTTTACAGTTTTGGGGTTATCCGAGGTCATCACCAATAACTCGGCCAGGGAAACCAAAGTCCAGTAATCGCTGCTGTCATCTTGCGAGAGATGTTCGAGCGCCAGTTCCAGCGTCCCTTTGAGGTTGGAAAGCAAATCGCGCACAGCCTGAACATCGGGATCATCGCCCTCGTCATACATTTCAGCCAGGTGGTCGAGGATGATGGAGAGCGTCAGGGCATTGATGCCGGGATAATACTCGTTGAGATTGAAGTAAAAACCTTTGAGGTAGGTCTGAATGGATTTGACCAGCCAATGCGATGCATCAAACGCTTCTTGCAGGCGCACTTTTTCGTCGCCGATCTGCTCCCAGGATTCGGTCCACATATCTTTGTAGATGCGCCCCAAATAGGAGATCGCCTCTGTGTCGCTGTGTTCCTCTTCGAGCAAATTTTCCAGCTTGACGATGGCTTCGTCTACGCGCCCCAAGCGGTTCAGGTGGAAAGCCTCCTGGCGGCGAAATTCGGTGTTTTTTGAGTTCAGTTCAATCCCCTGGCGATATTGCTGCAAAGCCAGTTCGTGCCGTCCCATACTGCGCAGTGCCTGACCGGCCTGATTAATGGCTTCTTCTTTAATCAGCGGATTGCTGATTTCTTCCGTCAGCAGCATAATGTCGCCGATGCGCTTCTGACGCTGCGCCACGGTGACGCGTTCTTTCCACTCATTATATTCGCGCCAGAAACCAGTTGCCAGCGGTGTGCGCAGGGTTTTGCGATCGGGTTCTTCCAGCCCGGTTAGCAGATTGAACACCGGGCTGTGAATGGCCTCCTGATCGGAAGCCCAAGTATCACGGCAAACGCGCGAAATGGCCTGAATATCTTTCTCTAGAAATTCAGGGTCAGGCAGGCCTTCATCAGTTGTGTGATACGGAATCGTGCGCACATTGAAAATATCAAAGGGCATATAGGCGCGCCCCGATTGAATATGCACCACGCCGCGTTTGCGGAACGCATGGCGAATGCCCAGTTCGTAATATACATTGGCATTATCAATGCTCAAATCGCAGATTGCCAAATCAGCCAGGAGTAATTCCTGAAACATATCCGTGAGAATATCGCCCGTAGTCGTTTCTTCATCCGCACGGAAAGGTTCAAAACCGGCTTCTTCCAGGGCAGGTCTGATCAAGTCTTGATAAATGGCATTGAAATCAATCTCGGTACCATCGAAACCTTTCTTTTTGCCAAAAGGCATCACTACAAAGGCGTGGGGGCGAGCTTCGCGCGATTCTTCTTTGCCGGGTTGAGATGCTGGAGGTATGGCAACAAGATTCGTGTCTTCTACCACTTCCTGAATTGCGTCTGTAACTGTCCCTTTGGCCTCTGCAATCGCATCTCTAACGGCTTCTTCTACCGCTACCCTCACCGAGGCTTTTACAGATTCGACAGCGCTTTCAACAGCAGCTTCTTCCAGTTTCGTATCAACCATCTCAGTTTCCTCCGCGCCTTGTGTTATTACAACTTCATCCACTGTTGTTATTTCGTCATCTTCCGCAGACAATAAGTTTTTGAATGCATCGCCAAGTTTGCTCATTGTGCCCTCCTCAGGGGTGAAGCTAAAAGCTAATCATCCCAGGATTCGCTTACATCGCCATCGTATTCGAAGGCATCATCTTCGTCATCCCAAACTTCGTGCATATCACCATCCTGATCCGTGTCGTCATCATCCCAGGTTTCGTGCATATCGCCTTCAGCTTCGGGGTCATCATCCAGTTCTTCGCTTTCAGATTCAGCCACAATTTCAGCTTCATCATCAAATAGTGTGACTTGTGTAGCTTCTTCCACGGGAATTTCTTCGGATTCATCTGAAAACAACGACGAGGCAGCAATTGCGGCATCAACGGCGCTTTCAACGGTTTTCGGTTCGGGGGGAGGGCTGTATGCTGGTTCCGGAGCCGATTCTGCCTCCGGGGGGAGATCAAAGAAGGTTTCATCTTCTTTGACAGCCTCATCTTCATAAGCCGCAAAAGGATCATCAAAAACGCCTTCCAGCGCATCATCAATGATGTCTGCCGCAGCTTCTTCGGGCGGTAAATCGAGTTCATCTTCATTGATGGCAGTAAGTCCCGCAAACAGGCTACCCAGAACGTCGCTCGAATCTTCAATTACAGATTCAACCCGCTCGGCAACCTCGCCAATATTTTCATCAAAGATTTCTTCCACTTCATCATAGAGTTTTGCTTGAATGCGAGCGGTAACTTCACGGCCCTCTTCAACAAAATGTTCCACCAAATCAGCTTCATCGCCTTCAGCCTCTGCCAGGGCTTTGCGCATGGCGCCTGCCCATTCGAGGTTTTTGTCGAATAGCGCTTTTTCGGTTTTCTCAGCCAGCCTGCTGATATTTTTGTCGGCGCGCTGTTCATCTCCCAACGTAAACCACCAGTCGCGGATGATGTTCAACTCCAAAATAACCTGACTGTAATTGCCCACGCGCATATCCAGGCCGCGCAATTCTTCCCAACCAACCAGCGCCGAGGCAATTGCCGCGGTAAAGGCTACCCATAACGCCATTGAACCGCCCCAGGCTGCCAAGAAGGCCCCTACCCCGCCAAAGATCAGAATGGCCCACTGGATGCGCTTGCGGTCGCGTTGCAGTTTCAGGTTTTGTTTGATGTGCCAGGCCAGTTGGTCTTCCAGGCGATACGTTAGATACGCATCACCGGCAAGATTGTCAAAACCCGGGTCGCCAACATTTTTCTTGGGATCGTAGTAGGGGGGCACATCACCCTGAAATTCGGTCAGCACCAACTCGCCACCGGCGCCGCGAAACAAATCTCGCTGAATGGTTGCCAGGCGGTCGCTGAGGATTCGATTACGATTCGGCTCATTTTTGTTCGCTGTACGGTAGAGGTAAATCTCTTTGAGAATAGATTCAGCCGCGGCCCGGTAAGAGATGTATTTCTGTCCTTGCTGAAATTTGTTGGTAAACGCGGCAAATATCGAAACTGAAATTGGCATAAGAATAAGAAACCCCTGCAAAATGTATGCGACCACAGTATTTGGCTGACTATAGTTATCTACCAAAATGGCAAAGAGCACAGCCAATACTCCCAAGACGGCCATAATTCTGCGCAGACGGATATATTGTTTTTGCACACTGATGGCGTTTTTATCTAAAGTAGCAAAACGCCGCCAGGCAGTTTCGAGCAATTGGTTATGAGGCGTCGCATCATTCATTGAGTACCTTCCTTAGAAATCGAGTTTGTCATAGAGTTTACGTAATTCACGTGGTTTTTTATCCATATTTGCTTCTGCTATTTTATCGTAAGCTTCGCACAGCCGAACGCTGAGTACGCGGCAGAATTCAATCAACAAATCAGGATCATCGCGGATAATTTTCATAAAGCCATCGTTTTCCATTTCCAATGTGATCGTATCTTCCATGGCTGCCGCAGCTACCGAGCGTGGCGCGTCATAAAACAACGACATCTCACCTAAATAGTCGTAGGGTTCTACCTGCATAATGGAAACTTTATTACTTTGCTGCTGAAGTTCGCGTTCAATAGTCACTTTTCCAGAAATAACTATATGCAAAACTCCGCCAATATCGCCCTGGCGGAAAATATTATCTCCCTGGCTAAAAGATCGTTCGTTGCAAATCTCTGCTAACGCGATGAGCTGTTCACGGGTCAATTCTTCAAATGCCGATACTTTGCGCAGGAAACTGATCTTTTCTGGTATCGAGAGCATAGGTTCCTCCCGGAAATCGAATAACCTTATTTAGAGCTTCTAAAAAGCTGGCAACAGAAACGTATTGGACACGAAACCTGATCCATACATCTCTGTTGCCGGAGACCTGTTCAATGTGCTAAAAATGCACTAATTTGAGCGCGCAATGTATAGGCTTTATGAAGATTTGCGCTTGGAAACCTTTTGCTTTAACTCCTGGAAGAAGGGGCGTTTCGTAACAACTTCTAATTCGTTATCAACACGCCCATCATCGACGACAATTTCCATATTTACCAGACGACGTTCGCGCTCGCGCACTTCTTGGGCGTTGCTGAGAGCGACAGCAGCCTGAATGGAGATGCTCTCTAAGATACGGCAATTATCTTCATTAAAAGCATTTACAACACTGCTAACCAATTCAATTGTACCAACGACACGGCTCTGGTGGCGCAAGGAAACACCCAAATAGGATTTTGGAGCAAAAGCATCCCAGGAACGCGCCGTTGTCATCCGATATTTTTCGAACGCGTCCATATTTGGAACCAGCAACCCGTGCCGGTCGGTAAAGAGGCGTGGGAAGTAATCTTCTTTGGGGCTGTAAATCGATTTTTCAACCGTTTCATCGTCGCTGAAGACATCATCGCGGGTGACATAGAGCAACAAATGTTTGTCTCGGGTATCGTAAAGACAAATTTCCGCGGCTTCAAAACTGATCACATTGCCGAGGGAATCAATTACATCACGGAGCGTATCTTCGAGTTCAACGCTGGAGCTAATTTTATTGCCAATCTCGTAGATGGTTTGCAGTTCAGCCATACGTGCCCGCAATGCCAAAATCATATCGTTAAACACGCGCGCCAGATGTCCGACTTCATCGCCCAGAGACATCACATCGGCAATATCTTCTGGAGAATAGGGTTTGTGATCTTCAACGTCTTGGGCAACATGAGCCAGTTTTAGCACCGGTTGGGCAATACCGCGTCCCAGCATCAGGGCCAGCAAAACAATGATAACGATCATTACTCCCACCGCAGCGAGGCTCTGCCATGCCAGGTCTACCATCGGGGCGCGGAAATACTCATCGGACATGGAGACCCCCACAACCCAGGTCAGATTCTCGGTGGTTTTATAGCCAACAATATAGATAGCATCCATCACTTCATCGAGATATTCGGTGATGCCATTGTTATACTTGGTGAGTTTGGTTAGTTCAGGGATGTCTAAATATGTAAGTGGCTCATCCATGACAAAGCGCTTTTCAACTTCCGCGGCTTCATCGGCGGATAATTTAACCAGCCCTTTGAGGTGCCACTCCGATGCGTAACTGGGAGCGCTGACCACAATACCGTCGTGATCAACCAAAAATACAGAAACCGCTCCGCTGCTCTCATCGAAATCGTTGATGATACTGGTAATCGCACTGCCTTTCAGTTTAAGTGCAACTACACCCACAATGCCTTCCTGGGCATCTACGACCGGGTGTGAAAAATAAAATCCCAATTGCATACTATTTCGCCCAACTAGCGCATCAATATGACTGCGACCTGCAATGGCCTCGCTAAAATATTTTCGATTACTGAAATTGCCGCCTTGAACTGTAGGAAGCCCAGGCTGCTGGATTGAAACAATTACATCGCCATTTTCTTGCAGCAGGTATACATATTCATAGTCTGGATTTGAGCGCAGAATATCCCAAAAGCGTTCTTCGATGGCTGTACGCGCGGCTTCATTGTCGGGCTCTAGCAGAATGCCGAGTACGGTGGGGTCTGTACTGATCTGCGATGCCACAATTTCTGTATCATCAAAAAGTTGGTCTAGGCGCCCGGCCACACCAGATGCCAGTAAATGGATTTCATCTAGGGCCAAATCGTGCAGCAAAGTAGACCCAGTATCAAATTGATACACCGAAACCGCAAGCGAGGGCAATAGCGCGGCCAATAAAAATGCGACCGCGATCTTGGTAGGCAAGGACCAATTCATTCCTATTGATTTTAGTATTTTCATGCGGCTCTCCTTATATTTTTGCTAACCGCGTTTATGCGATAGCCACAGACCGTCTCGTACCGGGAGAATAACGCTATCGAGTTGACGGTGAGTTGCAACCAGATCATTATAGGCTTTGATGCCAAGCACCTGCACCGGAAGTTCATCCGCATCTTCCAGAAGTACTTCACCCATACAAAAAGCATTATCGCCTAGTAGCACACCGCCATCCACCAGATGTTCGAGGCAATAATCCAGCAATTGCAACGATAATTGTGCGCTTTTCCCAAAGTATACGTGCTTAATGACATCCTGTAAAATTAGTTCAAACATCCCCAAGGTGGGCAATAACTCCATCACGTCGCCTTCGATGATCTCAATCTGGTGCTGGTATCCGGCTTTCTCAACGAACTTACGTGCCAGACGAACACGCTGCGGATCAATCTCGATGCTGACGACTTTGCTCTCAGCGGGGAGGCCACGTGCCAACCATAATGCTGAATACCCGATGGATGTACCTATATCCAACACGCAGCGCGGTGCTGGGTGACGCATTTGAAGCAGCGCCTGAATGATGGCGCCTTCCAGCGGGCCGATAATGGGGATTTGCTCGCGTTCAGCGAGCGCTTCCATTTCAAGTAAAACAGTATCCAGAGGCAATTCTGGGATTCGACGCGCCAATAATTGTAGGGCATATCCGGCTAGTGGATCATCAGATTGTTGTGGGACAATGGGTAATGCCGACCGACCATTGTCGGAGAAAAATTCTTGTTGAATTTGCATACTGGCTTTTGTTCATTCCTTAGAACTATTGTCGTTGCATCCCTGAACCAGAAGCACTAGGACATACAGCGTACAGCTAATTTTTTGAAGTGAGTTGTTACGGGATCATCCGGGTATTCCAGCACAAATAATTTCGCGCTGGATAGCGCCATCATTTCATCGGAATGCGGAACTACAGCAATAACCTCTGCATTATAGGCTTCCTCAACGCGTGACTTCACCGTTTCATCATTGAATAATTGTGGCGATTTATTCACGATTAAAAGTATATTTTCCACTTCGAGGTTGCGAGCAAGTTTTACTGAGATGCTGGTTCCCTGGTAATCTTGTTGATCGGGGCGCAAGATAATGCCCAGGGCATCGGCAAACGCCATTGATAGCAAAATTTCATCATTTAGCCCTGGATGCGTATCAATAATCAATGCGTCCAGTTCAAGCTTGTTTTGCAGGCTTTTAAAACCTTCATCAAGTAAGTTGACCGTATAGCCATCACGCAAAATCCGGGCGATATCGCTGGCTTTGATACTGGATGGGATCAGGAAGAATTTGCCTTCGGCTTTTCCGCCCAATTGATCGGTCACATCCAGGGCGGCATCTTCAATTGCACATTCGCCCCACAAATAATTATTCAGTGTTTTCCCCATAGATTTATCGTCAACGCCAAACAAGGTGTGAATGCCTGGCGATTGAATATCTACATCTACGACAGCCACCCGAAGGCCGCTCATCGCTAGCAACGCCCCAATATTTGCTGACGTATTGGTCTTCCCGGTACCCCCGCGGAACGAATGGAGCATAATTATTTTTGCCATATTGCTGTCTCCTGAAGAGATAAAACGCTTGGCACCTACCAAAGAGTATTCGCCTGATGCTTGATAGATACAAAGTTCAAGGGTGACTTGTAGATACATACATCGTCACCCTTGCAGCGTACTCAATCTTTACCGCCTTGTCACATACCAGGCTGCGACATGACCTTCATCCCCTTCAATATCCCGTACTCGCAGCCATTGCCCGTTCGCGCCAATTTTGCTTTCTTCTGCTTCATCCAGCAAAAGTAATTCGGAGGCATTGGGCATGCGCTTAATAAGTGTGTGTGGCGCCACTACCGTCTCCTTGCGCAGAGCTACACCTTCAGTTGTGGTGCGTAACACAATATCATCGTCGTCGGTGGGTTTGGCGCTCTTTTGGTCTTGACGAACACCCAGCGCTGGTTCTCCATCCGGGGTCACATACCAACCTGCCACGTACCCAACCTGCCCGGTGACATCTTTAACTTTGAGCCATTTGCCGCGCGCGCCAATCTTCTTTTTCGCTACGGCAATTGGCTCCTGCACCACGAGGGAAGCACCTGCTGGTAGACGTTTGATCAAAGTTTGCGGAGAAACCCGAGTTGTTGTGCGGAAAGCCAGCCCACCTGTCGTGGGGCGCACCACCAGGCTATTATCGCCTGTTTTCGGTGCCGCAGCTTTCTCTTCTTCCTCTTCTTTCGATTTTGAGACATACCAGGCCGCCACGTAACCTTGGTCGCCGCTCGGCGCTTGCACATGCAGCCACTCATTCATTACGCCAATTTTGTTTTGGGCATTCGGTTCAAGCGAAGTCAGTTCAACATGCAGGGGCAAGCGAGTAATTAACGCGCCTCCAATCGATGGTGAGCCGCGGAAGGCTAAACCATCGGCGGTGCCAAAGGCAGTAAATGTGTTATCGGGAACAGGTACTTTCTCTGGCTTTGCGGCTGCGTTCACAGTAACTGTGGTAGTGCCGCCCCCAGAAGGAGTGCCCTCGAACCAGACTGTGCCGGTTATGGCCTGACCTGGGTTCTTCCCCGTGTGTTTGTAGCGGTCAGTGAGGTAGAGTTTTTTATCGGGCGCATCGCCGCGATAGCGATAAGGGTCTTTCATCAAGTAGCGGTCGCCTTCTTTGCTGTATATCACGATCCAGTGTGTTTGCAAACCAGCTTTAGGTGACCAGTCTACCTGAGCGATGACTGGCATCCCGGCAGCCAACGCGGCATCAATCTGGGCCAACGGCGCCGGATTATTCTCGCAGGGTTGATACCCTTTGTAGACAATCCCAGGACACACCGAAGGCAACATCGCCGGAATGACCAATGCCCCCTGGAACCCGCCCGCTGATTTTAGCTTTTTATTCAGCGATTCGGGCGTTTCATTATTACCAAATCCATTTGCCACCATTGTCATAGATGTCAATAAACATCCCCACGTACCAATGGTTTCTTTATTATCATGCCCCAGTTTGACACCTTTCCATTTGGGATCATTCTGATAGAGAGCATCAGTTTCAAACCTTATTTTTGCGCAAATACAGCGCATTTCTATTCGATAACGCAAACGCAAGGC